>JAJZAM010000029.1 GCA_021799445.1 Actinomycetes bacterium | reverse complement strand
GTCGGTCTTTGAGGGTGCGCGTTTTGGGTGGGTTGTTCGCGCGGTTTTGGCTGGCGGGGTGTTCGGGGGTGTGGTAGGTGTGTTGGTGTGGGTGGTGGTTGGTTGTGAGTGGGCGGGGTGGTCGTCGGTTGTTGGTGTTGGGGGTGGTTGTGGTGTTGGTGGTTGGAGGGGCGGGTTTCGGCCTGTTCTTTTTGTTGCGTTCGGGTAGGTCGGATCCGAAGGTGACGGCGGTGCAGGACGCTGTGAGGTTGGCGCCGGTGTCGGCTTCGGTTGGTGGGGTGACTGTCGGTGATTTCGCTTCGGGTTCGCCGCTTGGGGGTTTGCGTGTGGTTGCGGATGGTCTTGTGGGGGCTCATGGCGTCTCGGCTTGTAAGTCGGGTGCTGTGGTGTTGGGACGGTTGGGTTCGCCTAGTTATCTTCGGGCGGTGGCGGCTGGGTTGCCGGACCCGGTGGCGGGTGATCTTGCTTCTGGGGTGGTGTCGGCGACGGTGGCGGTGCTGTCAGAGTGTTCTTCCGCGGGGGGTCCTTCTCGGGGCGTGGTGGAGCAGTTACGGGTTGTGACGGCGGGTTTGACGGCCAGGCTTGGCCAGGACCGGCGTTGAGAGCGTCTCGGGTGGGCGGGTTGGTGCGCGCACGGTGGGCGGTTGTGTTGGTGAGTATGGTTGTTTTGGCGGGGTTGGTGGTGTCGCCTGTGGCGGCGTCGGCGGGTTCGTCTAGCGGCGGGTCTGTTGGGGCGGGGTTGCCGGGGCGGGCGATCTCGTGGTTGGCGGCTGGGGATTCGTATTCGGCGGGGCAGGGGTTGCCTTACGCGTCGGGTAGGTGCGCTCAAGGGGCTCGTAGCGGGAAGAATCTGGGGGCGTGGCCGGTTCAAGCGGCGGCTGACTTGGTGTCTAAGGACGGTCTGAAGCTTTTAGGGGGTTCCCCGAAGTTCGTGGCGTGCACCGGGTACACGACCGGCCAGTTTTTTTCTTCGGCCGGCGGTCAGCCGGCCGAGTGGGCGCCGTCGGACGGTAAATACGACCTTGTCAGTTTCACTTTCGGTGGTAACGACATCGGTTTTTCTACTGTCATCGAGGACTGCTTAGGGGTGAGCAAGATCGAGGGCGCGCTTGGATCTGGAATTGGTAGCGGTGCGGCAATTGGCGGTCCCAGTGGGGCGGCTATCGGCGGTATTGAAGGGGTCGCGGCTGCCGCGACGGAATGGGCCACGGTTGTGCACTGTCCGCCGAACGCGACGTTGAGAGGTCTGATCGCTTCGAAGATCGGCGGGGCTGGCGGCCCTTACGAGCATTTCTTGAACAAGATCGCCGACAATGTTGTTCGCTCCGGCGGCAACATCGTCGTGGTCGGATACCCCGAGATCGTGGAAGACCCCAAGTTCTGGGGTGCTGTTGATCAGGCTGTCGGCACCTGCTGGGGTATAAAGACATCCGACGCTTACGAACTACGAGGTCTCGCCGGTGACCTTAACGCGACCATCGCCGAAGCTGTGAAAGCTTTCGACTCCCAGCCGGCCGCTGCCCGGCACAACATCGACGCCACCTACATCGACGTCAACACCGGTAATCCAGCAGCGGGGATCCCCTACAACGACCCATACCTGTTCGAACCCTCGGCCGGGCCACGCCACAACCTATGCGGCTCCGAAGAGTGGCTCAACGCCATAGAGGCAGTCCAGCAGGCCCACTCATTCCATCCCAACCAACAAGGCAACAACGCCATAGCCCAACTCGTCGCACAAACCTTCCCCCACCTCAACTGGACCCACCTCACAACACCACTTTCGGTAGCACAGGAGGAGCTGACGGCGGCAGCGCCGAACATGTCCACAGACATTGTCGCCATCGAGGGAGGCTTCGAGGCGGCTGTCTGGGATCAGAGTGGTGATATTGACTTTTGGAAGCTCACCGGTACCTCCTCTTGGGTAGAAGTTGGGAAGAGCAGGTACATCGAGGTCCAGGATGAGCCGGTTGGGATAACTGTTACC
The DNA here is from genome assembly GCA_021799445.1 of Actinomycetes bacterium. GTDB lineage: Bacteria > Actinomycetota > Acidimicrobiia > Acidimicrobiales > Palsa-688 > JAJZAM01. Next base: position 18,350 of record JAJZAM010000029.1, on the reverse strand, counting down.
GGCGCAGTTTTGACCGGCGATCCGGACGCTACGTTCATTGCGTCAGGCGCCTTTAGTGGTGACGGTACGGGAGCGTTTGAAGCTTTTAGCACTGGTCCCAGCGGGTGGGGTTACCTGGAGCCAAACTCTGACTCGACGGCGCTGATTCCATCCGGTCTGCCGTCGACCGACAATACGACACCGGGCAACTCGTACTACGAAGGATTTGTAGGTGGTGACTTGGAAAGGGCCGACCCGGGGACCCTACCGTTTGGAACTAACGGGTCAGAGTGGATGGTCATTCGCTCCTACCGATGGGCGGGAAGTAACTTCGCCCAGACACAGTCGAACGTCTTCACTGCCACATCAGCTGCGGTCCCGCCGTCGACTGCAGGTCTTTCTTCACCTCAGTCGTGCCCGTCTATTCCCGCCGACGGTACTTACCGGGACTTTGGGGTGGTTGGTGCGACGACCTTTGGTTCCACGCCACGGCTCAATCAGCCGATCTCGGTGAAACTCACTTTTGAGAGAGATGGCCCTTACCCGACTTGTGTGTTCACGGTCGAACCCGATTTCCCCGTAACCATTCCTGCCACCACTGCTACGGGCGCTACGTGGATAACCGCCCCCGCTTGGGCCCTCACGAACGGTACCTACAGCGCTTCTGGACAAGGAACTGATATCGGAGATGTTCTATTTAGCACTCAGTTTCCGGGCCCGTTCAATATGGGGACGGTAAGCTTCCAGGACCCTGTGAACTCGCCCTACTACGTTCCCCCATCGCTAGGCCTGGTAGCTCTTGGCACTAACGCACCGGAGTACGAGCCGGTGTTCACGGTGAAGAACGGTCAGCTAGCCGCGTTGGCCATCGAGCCACTCGGAGGATAAGACGCCAAGTCCGACTGGTCGGTGTGAGGTCCTGGTCGTGCTGGCCGGGGCATACTGAAGCGGACCGTTGCAAATAGCGGTCCTTCTTAGGCTGGACTTACGGTGGCAGCTGCTCCCGATCCGGTGCTTGACCTGCGTAGAAAGGCCTCATAGCCTGGATGGCTGTAGGGACTAAATAGGTTGACTCGTGCGGGAGCGCATGTTGAAAATTGTTTTCTGGCACCACGCGGTAGCGCAGTTCATGTCCATACGACCCGTCGGCACTACAAGGACAAGGTATATGAGACCACGCTTCTGCGCCGCTCCTACCGCGAGGGCGGCAAGGTCAAGACTGAGACGCTCGGGAACCTTTCTCACCTGCCCAAAGAGACCATTGAGCTAGTCCGCGCCTCGCTCAAAGGGGAGACTTTCGTTAGGGCCGACGAGGCGGGTCTGTCGCCCGAAGGGTTCTCGATTGAGCGCTCGCTGCTTCACGGACATGTGGCTGCGTGCTTCGCGATGGCAGAAAAGTTGGGTCTGGCCGAGCTGATCGGACCCCCATGTCGCGAGCGCGACCTCGCAATGAGCCTCCTCGTCGCCAGGGCGACCAATCCCAGCTCGAAGCTGGCAGCGGCCCAGCTGTTTGCGGACACGACCATCGGAGCCGATCTCGGCGTGGAACAAGTGCACACCGACGAGCTCTACAAGGCGATGGACTGGCTCTATAGCAGCCAAGACGCGATCGAAGGTGGACTTGCAGCTCGGCACCTGCGCTCGGGAGGGCGAGTGCTCTACGACCTGTCGTCATCGTGGATGGAGGGCGCCACCTGCCCGCTCGTTGCACGCGGGCACTCTCGAGACGGCAAGCGGGGTAAGGCACAGATCGAGTACGGGCTGCTCAGCGATGGACAAGGCCGTCCGATCGCAGTCGAGGTCTTCAAGGGCAACACCGCAGATCCGAGCGCGTTCATCAAGGTGGTCTCAGCGGTGCGTGAGCGCTTCGGCCTCGAAGAGATCACCTTCGTCGGCGACCGAGGGATGATCACCAAGGCCATAGTCCAGGCGCTCTCCAAGCTCCCCGGCGCAAGCTGGATCACCGCGCTGAGAGCCCCTGAGATCAAGGCCCTCGTCGCGTCCGGCGCGATCCAGATCTCCTTGTTCGACGAGGTGAACCTCGCAGAGATCACGCACCCCGATTACGAGGGCGAGCGCCTCGTTGTGTGCCGCAACCCCGCTCTCGCCGACCGCAGGGCCCACACGCGTGCCGCGTTGGTCGACGCGACCGAAGCCGCGCTCGCAAAGCTCCCAGCAAGTGTCGAGGCCGGGCGCTTGAAGGACCACACGAAGATCGCGCTCAGAGCCGGTCGGGCGGTCGCGAGGTACAAGATGGCCAAACATTTCGAGTTCCTCGTCGAGCAGGGCCGCATCACGTGGTCCCGCAAGCAGTACCAGATCGATCAAGAGGCGGCGACCGACGGCATCTACGTGATCAGAAGCTCCGTTCCTGGCGAAACTGCCAGCGCAGTAGAACTCGTCGGCACATACAAGTCCCTCTCCGAGGTGGAAGCCGATTTTCGCTCCTGGAAAGCATCGGACCTCGATCTGCGCCCGATCTTCCACTGGACCGAGAACCGTGTACGCGCACACGTGCTCTTGTGCTTGCTGGCCGGCTACCTCACCTGGCATCTACGCCGCGCTGTCGCACCACTCACCTTCAGCGACACCGAGCGTGGCCCACAATCGACTCGCCTCGACCCGGTCAGCCCAGCGCTGGCTTCGCCGACGACCAGGGCGAAAGCCGCCACCAAGCACACCGAAACAGGCGAGCCCGTCCACTCCTACCAGAGCCTCCTCGAGCATCTCAAGACCCTTACCCGCAGCACCTGTCGCATCGCAGGATCAGACATGACGTTCGACAAGCTCTCCGAGCCGACCCCCACCCAAAGGCGGGTCTTCGAGCTCATCGCCAAACCCATCCCCCTGCACCTCATGTAGGCAGAACGTCAACACCAACCACGCCTGCAACCAGGTACTTCACATCCCCCACAGCGTAAGTCCTTCTTAGTCAACCGTTGCTCGGCCACTCTTGTGGCTGATTCGCCAGGTTGAAGAGGGCGGGGAAGGAGCCCCGAGAGCCATAAATGTTCACCAATCCGTGGACCAGCGCCCTGATACTGGCGATAGGGAAGAAGAAACCCGTTCGACTGATCCCGAGTCGTGGGTGCTCGAGCGGTCCCGGCCGCCTGGCGAGTATCCGGCGACGTCCAAGGCCGAGGTTCTAGCCGACTAGGAGCAGCTGGGAAAGGCCGCCAAGGGTGACCTGTTGCGCCGGGGCGGCCTCTACATCTTGTTGTTGCTTTCGGAGTGGCGCAAGCAGCGCGACGGCGGGGCGCAAGCAGTGCGACGGCGGGGAGATGTCGGATTTGGTCAGTGCCTTGGCCCGTGAAGGTCTTGGAGGTTCGGTGGGCTCGCTGGGCGGTGCTGGCCGGGTGCTCGCAATTGCTGACAGCGAAGGGCTACTCGTCGGGCTGGGCGGCTGCGGTAGTGGAGCAGCTGACCGTTCGGCGTATCTGAGACTACCCGGTGGCGTTGGCTTTGAACGCTGCGACTTGCGGGGACAGCAGGCTGTCGTCGATGCCGTCACTAAAGAAAATCAACGAACGTGCCAGCCGTGCCCGTCGTGCACCGTCGGCCTGTTCGACGTCGGCTAGGACCGAATCTAGGAACAGTACGGTGTCGATTAGGACTGGGCGTAGAGCGATGCTCGAACTGACCCGGGCGTCTTTGATTGTCACATCATCTCCTAAAACACCGAGGAAGGAGGTGCCCAGGTGGCGCACGAGGCTGTCGTATGTGGAAACCACGAGGCAGCAGAACCACACTTCTTCTTTCCGTAGGGCATCATGTACCGCAGCACGAAGGATATGCCAAACGGCGGCGGGTGACGCCCCCGGCGTGCGAGCAAGGCCCGATATCTCTGCTAGTGGGCGAACGCCTCCTAACATCGCCTGCAGCCGGCCGTGGCCTTCAGCGTGGAGCGTTCGCGCGCACAACTGGTAGGCGTCGAAATCTTCGACGGACGCTCCCGCTGCAAACCGGACTTTGCGTAGTGTCGCGCGGTCGTCGGGCGCGCCGGCGTTGACGGCCAGATAGTACTCTGTGTTGTCCCCACGGGACTGGTCTATCTCGGGATCGATGGTGCCGTCCGCTGTGACGGCGTCGTCGTGGACGAAGCCCATCGACAGGTAGCCACTTGCGTGTACGCGCAGCGCCTCGTGGACTAGCGACCAGTTCGATGCTTCTGTAGCCTTCATAACCACATATTCGGGGCGTCCCCGCAGAGCTGCACGCGTCGTCGTGTGTGTCACGATGCCGCCGTGAGCTGGCAGGTCGGTGCTACACCAGCGTGGCTAACCGTTGGCGCAGGCCTCCACCAGCAGCGCCATCCCGGCTTTCGACGCGAACCGGTCAGTGTCTTCACAGGCCTTGCACGGCTTCCATGTCTATCTCCTCTGCTACTGAAGGCATCAGAAATGCGCAAGTGGCTAGAGCGGCCATGAACGCTGCTGCGACGAGGAAGCCGCTGTGAAAGCCGTCTATGAGAGCAAGGCGCGGGTCGTGGGTGCGTGCCAGTGCGGAGTGACCTTGGCTTATCGCCACCGACGCCAGGACAGCGACGCCGACGGCGCCGCCGAGCTGCTGCATCGTGGCTAACAGGGCTGAGACTACGCTAGACTTTCCGGTATCGTGGCCGTGCAAGGCGGTCACGTACACGGGCACGAACGCCAGTCCTATACCGGCGCCCATCAAGGCGATAGCCGGAGCGAGCTGACTCCAGTAGTCCCCGCCGACACTCGTGCGCAATAGCATCAGCTGCCCGGCGCACCCGAGCAGGCCGCCGGCCAAGATCAGGCCCCGAGTTCCGATCTTAGGCGTCAACTTTATAGACAGGCCGGTGGCAACCATGAAGAGGATACCGAAGGACAGCCACGACACGCCGGTGCGTACTGGCGACCATCCCTGCACTGTCTGCATGTACTGGGTGAGGAAGAACACCATCGAGTACATTCCGGCCGCGGCGAGGAACATGCAGGCGATCGCGGCGGAGAAGCTTCGCCGGTGGAACAACCCGAGCTCGACGATCGGATCTCCGACTCGGGCTTCCCGAAGCACGAAGCTTCCGAGAAGGGCGGCGGCGCAGACCAGCGAGATGACCGTCGCAGTGTCGGCCCATCCGTGCGCGGTCGCCCGCAGGACACCCCATACGAGGGTCACCAAACCCGCAGAGACCAACATTGCGCCGATCAGGTCGAGGCGCGATTGCTTTCCGGGGCGGGCGTTGAGAGGGTCCGCTATAACGATAGCAGCCAGTATGACCACTCCGGCTGGAAGGTTGATCAAAAAGACCCAGCGCCATCCGAGCAGGCCCGTGATGATCCCACCGAGTAACACGCCGGCGATACCCGACAGTCCCGTCGCCGCGCCCCACACTCCCAAGGCTTTGCGGCGCTGGTCGGGAGCCTGGAAGGTCGTCGCTAGGATACCAAGAGCTGCGGGGGCAAGAAGCGCCCCGGCGAACCCTTGCACCCCCCGTGCGATCACCAGCATCGCCGCGGTCCTGGACACCCCAGCGGCGAGCGAACCAGACACAAACAGCACGAGGCCGGCAACGAACATCCTTTTACGGCCGAACAGGTCGGCTATCCGGCCATTGAAGATCATGAAACCCCCGAATGCGATCATGAAGGCGTCAACGACCCAGGGAAGCAGCGAGGCGCTGAAACCGAGCCGCCTGCCAAGCGTCGGCAGCGCCACGTTGACGACCGTGTCGTCGATCATGAGCATTAACTGCGCGCCGCATGTCGCAATGAGTATCAGGCCAGGGCGCCTGGCCGCCGCCGTGTCGTGCTGTAGGCGAACCTCGGTGCTCACGATCCGCTCCCCGCCTGGCGAAGAGACCGGAAGGCTCCGAATGCCTCGCCGATACCGACCTGTCTCCCAAGCTTGAGCATTCGCCTGGGTGACATCGCGTACGAACCCGACTTTAGGACCTCCCCTACCAAAAGAGACCTGGCAGCGACGGTGGCGATAGCGGCGCCGGCCGCCGCCGAGGAGCCCAACTGAGGAACCCCGGCCAGTTCCTTGCCGACGAGAGCAGCCGACGTGACCATACGCACGCTCAAGTTGCGCGCGCCGACGATCTTGATCATCACCCGCTGGAGTTCAGCCTGATCCAACCGGCCGTCTGCGAGCCTGTCGAACGTGCCCCGGCTCAACCGGCCGTTAAAGGGCCGTACGCCTTCTAAATCGTGGCGTTCCACGTCAACGACGGAACGCTCCCCTATGTCGCTGACCATGATCAGCGGGGTACGCGTCCGGGCAGCCCACCGTCTGATCTGCGCCTTGACAGCCATGTCGTCGACCTCTTCAACGATTAGATCAGGCTTGAACTCATCCAAAACCCGAGCCGACGACGGACCGTAACCTTCCCGCAGGTGCATTTGCTCGACGTACGGGTCGATCTCGCTTATTTTGCAAGCGGCCAGGTCGATCTTTGCCATCCCAACGTGACGCATGGACGCCCGTATCCTATTGAGGTTTGACGGACTGACTCGGTCGCTATCACCGAGAAGCTACGCTGCCCCGATCCCAGTCTGTACGAACTGGTCCACGACGTTACTGCCAACGCTCAAACCGAGCACTGCTACGCGCGCTTCGCTTAGCACCGACTGCTCACCCACGGTGATCAGGTTGCGGTTACGGAACGTCCTAAGTTCGCGGTGCAGGAGCTTGTCGGGATAGCGAACGAGCTCCCCGGACCACGGGAAGAATATCCACACCCCGAACGTGTCGGCTTCAGCCATGAAGCGACTCTTAAACGATCTCTGGGCAGTGCCATCAGAAGGCGCTCCGATACGATGCAGCTCGTAAAGCTCGTCCGCGAGTTCGCTGACCGGGTCAACGACCGCTTTCACGGCCCCTGACGCAACCATTCGGCCGAGCCGCTCCATGTCGCCGGCGTCTGATGCTGCGAACTTCGGCGGTTCACTCCAACGTCGATCCCTAACCAAGGTTGAGAGGCTCGACGTGGTCACGTGGACATCACCGCCAGTAAGCCGCCTCTGGTACGTCGGACCGTGTCAAGGCGCGCTGTCACTTAGCGTCGTTTGTCCTGGTAGGGTTTGTGTGGTTTGGTGATGGTGGCGATCATGTATACGCCGTCGGCGGGTAGGTGAAGTTCTACGTTGTCGGGGTGGATGCCGGCCGTTTGGATTATTCGCATCAGGTCGTCGGGTGTGCGTAGTTCTATGTAGGGCCATCCGATCACGCCGGTAGTGAAGTCAGGGCGGGGCCGGTCAGCTCTCATCTGCCCTGTTACCAGTAGTCCGCCCGGGGCGAGACAGTCCCACACGCTTTTTAAGAACCCGGCCGGGTCGACGCCGAGGTTGTCCCCGGTGTACTCGAAGATTCCCATCATGTCGATCAGCTCGGCGAGACCGCCAGAGTCGACCAGCTCGGCGCGTAAGGCGTCCATGGAGTCCGGGTTGAAAATGTTCGTCCGTTTCGTCGACAGCCGCCCATTAAAGCCGACAGTGTCCGCCAGTCCGGCTGCCAACCCGAGCGCGTCCCGGTCGATATCAACCAGCCACATGTCGGGTTCCACGCCGGCAGCGACAGCCGCCTGAAACGCCGGCAGAGCGGTCCCGCAAGCCACGCTCAACCATCGAAGCCCGCTGCCCCCAGCCGAACCGAAGTGGATCGCCCGACCCGCCACCAGGTCCGCCATCACCGCAGCCCGACTACGAATAGCCACAGCATCCAAAGACAGACTCCACGCAACCCGCGCCGCGTCATCCACCGACACCAGTCCCGCGTCCGGATCCTGCACGTGGTCGTGAGCCCACGGGTCCGCCAAGTACAACAAAGCCTTGGCGGACGGGATGAGCCCTCTCCAAGTGGTAGTCGCCGGGGAGTCTAACCTTGCAAGAAAGTCGGTCGACGTGACCGGGTCGCCCCACTGTGAAATGGTTTTGGCTGCGATGGTGCCGTCTTGGAGGCTGTAGGCGCTGCCAGGTTTGCGCTGCCATGCTCCGGCGACACGACGGGCCCGGGCGAGCTCGTCAGCCGCGGCTTCTAAGTTGTCGTAGCGTTCCCGGTCCCGACGCGACCACCTCGACACGAAGGGGTCCGCTACTTCGACCACCGTCACACTCCTTGGTGCTAGACGGCGGTTCCCGCCGACATCTTCGAAGTCAACAGCACGCGACGAGATGATCTCCCCCAGCGGGTAACACCCCGGTCTTACACCAACCCCGCCCGTGCCGACACCGCCCGACTCCGTCGTGTCACAAGAAACCCCCAAAACCGTGCCTCTCAACCCTCCGTCAACACCCGTGCCGCACGCCACGACACCTATTACAACACACGAAAACCCGCCGGCGACCCCAAACGCGCGAACAGCCCGCCCCGAACGCGCGCCTCTGTCGCTGAGCGCCCGCGCGGGACGGTCACGCGGGGAACGCCCTGCCTCGATCGAAGATGATCTCCCGGTGGGCGAAACCGCGGGCTTCGTCGTCGTGGCTGACTACGATAACCGTGACCGCCTCCGCGGCGACTATCGCCGCTAGAGACTCATAAAGGGCTTTCTTGCCCGCAGAGTCCACCATGTGAGTAGGTTCGTCTAACAACACGATGTCCGGGCGGGCCATCAACGCCCGTCCCAGAGCCAAGCGCAGCTTTTCCCCGCCCGATAGGACTGCTGTGAGACCGTGTAGCTTGTGAGCTACTCGCAGCGTGTCCGCGAGCCATGCGAGGCGTTCGCGGTCCGCTCGGCGGTGCTCGCTGAAGCGGCCGTTAACCCTGGCAAGTCCGTACAGGTTCTCTATGACAGGCAGGGCGTTGTCTAACAGGGGATCTTGGAAGCCGATCCCTACCCGGTCACGGATAAGCTTCGAGCGCGCCCGGGGGACGACCCCGGCGAGGTCGACGCCCAGCAGGCGTACCGTGCCCTCATCGGGGCTGTCGATCCCCGCCAAAAGACGCAGAGCCGACGACTTCCCCGAACCGCTAGCGCCTCGTATCAAAACGACTTCGCCAGTCCGGACGCTCAGAGACACCCCGTCTAGGATCGACGTGGCGTTGACGGTTTTGGTCACCCCTACAAGCTCGGCCGCCACCCCACCCCGCCCGGACATCGACGACGCGGGGTCAGGGTCTAGGCGTGCTGTTTTAGTCCGCCGGGTCATATCCTGGTGCTCTCGGCGACGTCGACCGTGCGATCCAGGCGAGCGGTGCGCAAAAGAGCGCCGCCGAGACAGCCGACAAGCCCGACAGCGCATCCCACGAGGATGTCTTTTTCTGAGACCCCGGCGTCGAAACCCGGTTCGGTCATGTTCGTCAACGGGACCACTACCAGGCCCAAGATGCTGCCGATGATCGAAGCGACCAGGCCGTCCTTGGCGGCTCTGAGCAGTTCCGTCGAGCGGAGCACGCCGATGCTGACTCCTGACGCTAACTTCGACGCGTACTCCCGCCTGTTACGCAACAGCCGTCCGTTGACAGCGCCTGCCATCGCTATCAGCGCTACCAGCCCAGACACCAACGCCAAGATGTTCGTGATCGGCTTGACGTTCGACGTCCAGAACTTCTCGCTGTTAGCGAGATAGCGGGCCCGGCTCACCACCACCGCCGGCTCGGCCCCCCGGTCGGCGGCGGCCAAGATGAGGCGGGCTTGGGCCGCCGAGGTGTCCAAGACTACCGCCTGAACCGGGGCGGACGGGTCCTGCTCCAAACAGGTTGCCATCGCCGCCTGGTCCATCACGACGCCTATCCGGTTCGTCGCCGACAGGCCCGACGTCACCGCCACCACCCGGACAGGGCTGCCGTCGATAGACACCGACGAACCCGCCGGGATCCCCGCCGCCCGGTCAACGGCCGCGCTAATATCACCGCAACCTTGCGCCGCCGACCACGCCAACGGCGAACCGGCCGGCTCGGACACGCCGACACCGAGAATGTCGTACTGGCCGGCGCTGCTACTCAGCGACCCCAAATCCAGCCTAAGCACGTGCGATCCCACACCACGTGCTCCAGCGGCTGCCTCGATCCTCGACACCAACGGTAGCGAAACGGCGTCTTCGACCATAGGCATCGCGTACGAGAAGCCGACTACCAGCTCCCCGCCCGGGGCGAGCCTGTCCAAAGCCGCCACGATCGGCCGGTTAGGCCCCGAACTGACCTCCGTGCCGATAGACGTCGTCAGCACCGCCAAGCACACACCCGCCGAGGCGACCACCGGGATCCCACCGGCGAACACCGCAACCAGCACCGACCGCACCCGGGAACGACGCCGCCGGCCCAGGTCGGTGAACTCCCTGCTGGACCACGAGTCCACCTGGGCGACACGAGGACTACGAAACCCGCCGACCTTCACCAAGCCGACAGCCGTCAACGTGGCGACAACCAGCACCGCACCCGCCACGGCCAGAACATTGTCGATCTCGTTCAAAGCGTCCTGCAACCCGGGGTGAAACGCGAAACTGTGAGCCACCCGGAGCCCGGAGAGCGCACCCGACACGCCCAAAACCGCCAGCCCGGCAGCTACAAGCAGGTACCCGCCGCCGACCGCGAACCCCCGCCGGCCGGCACGACCGAAATGACCGGACACGTCATCGCGCTCCGACCGACGAGCTGGCGCTTGGACATCAGTCACGCCCAGCCACCCCACCCGCCGACCGCCCCCAACCCGTCCGGACCGCCGTCAACAACTGCACCAAACGCCCGCTCTCAAACACCCTGACAGCATTTTGCACGAACCCCCCCGAACCTACAACCTCAGCCCGTGCAATCAGCCCTCCCTAAACGCGCGCTTCTTTACCGTATGATCTCGACCCGATGGATAAATCTGACACCGCCGCCTCCTACCCCAATCCTCGGGACGTATGTGGGCAAGGTGCCAGTCGAGCGGCCACCTGGCGTCTCATAGCCGTAAACGCCGATCGCTCCGAGAGCAGCTAAGGCCACTAGCGTGTCAGAGCCAGCCGCCCACCCGACCCCATGAGGCAGGGATCCCAGTTCACCAGAAGCTCACCTGACGTCGCAGCTGAGACTTCCAGGCGTCGCTCACCTGCCCCACTACTACCCCGCCGGCGCAGCCGGGAACCACGCTCCGTCAGCCTCCTGAAGTCAGGCACGCGTCGCTCTGTGCTGTTCGTTGGCTTTGTGGTGTGCGTCGTCGCTGTGTATGCGGCACTCGACACGACTGTCCCGCACCCCGCCGTCACCCCACAGATCACCAACGGACTCATCGACTTAAATAAGGCTCTCCTTGCAGTTGGTGAGGCGGTAGCTATCGCCGTTGCTTTTGCTGGCGCTGCGGTCATCGTCGGCAGTCGCTACAGCCAACGCATAGAGATGCTGTTGACCTCTACCAACCAGCACCCCCGGATTAGACAAGTTGGTATCGGATTAACAGCGCTGCTGATAGCATGCTCGGGAGAGTCAGCAGGCCTGGCCGGCAGCCTGGCGCACGGCGCTGATCAGGCCATAGCACTCCTTGCACGCACCAGTGGCGCATCCGACCCTTCTGGGACGTTATTCATTGTCCAGCAGCAGCATGCAATAGCGGGTGATCATTCGGAGATACCGTACTCCCTTTACACTGAGTATCGCAGTCAGATCGTTGACGCAGGGGGCACGGTGACTCCTTACGATCTCTTCTTGTCAGATATCAGAAATCCTTCGTCTTCAACAAACCCCTCTAATTCAACCCTCCTGCTCGTACCACAAGCGAACCTTACGCAGGCTTTTGGGGTTACCAGTTCAGCTGCTGATAGCACCCACATGCCCATCTTAGTGACGACGAAGCAGCTTGGCGTACCAACAGGGGGAGTGGCCCTCGTAGATGGGGCTCGGACCGAGGTAGTTAAGAACTTGTCAGTCTTCCCCGGCCTGAATCGATCCCTTGGTGTCGCGTCGCTTCAGCAAATGACAAACCTCATAACTTTTAACTCGACCTATTCGGGGCTGATGGTCGACGGACTAAGTCTGTCCGCAATGCAGAAGATAATAAGTACTGACGGTCTCAACCCAAGTTCTGCGCTCACTGAGAAGGAATTTGAACAATCGTATACAAAGTTCTGGAACGACAGCGTCATGCCCCCGCAGATGCAGGATCTCCTTGAGCTTGCCCTAACAAGCATAGTGGGCCTAGCTTTCATCAAGGGCCTCGACTTCCAGAACCGGCGGAGCATAATAGCGAACCAGTCACTACGAGGTGGGAGTGGCATACAGCCTCACGTAACCGGAGAGCTGTATCGGGCAGTACTAGACCTGGCCGAAGCCTCACTCATCGCAGCGCCCATAACCTACGAGTTAGTAAGAGCTACTAACGGATCGCAATTTGGGATGGCCGAGGCGTTCAATCTCTCGATACTTGGGAGTGGAATAACCGTAGGCGCAGTTGCTCTTCTACTTGGCGTCCTTGCGAATCTAATTGCTATCAGGCAAATGAACATGGTCTCGGAGATTAATAACTAGCGATGTCCACTGAGGACCTTAGGTTAGAGCGTGGTCATATGCTCGCTGCGGATGGATTACGAGTTCGTATCGGCTCGACAAACATCTTGGAGTCGGTTACGATGAAGCTACATCGAGGCGACTTTGTGGCCCTGAGCGGTGTTAATGGTTCAGGGAAGTCTACGCTGTTAAGGTTTCTAGCTGGGGCGGGTAAGGGCGGTAGGAGTCCGAAACCTGACGCCGGCAGAGTGCTCTTAAATGGCACTTCTGTCTACGAGGATCTTAGCCATCGTCAACGGAGACAACTGCTTAGAGACGTGGTCGCGTTCTTGCCACAGAAGGCCAAGGAGAACATGCTTCCACGCGAGACTTTCAAGTACAACATGCTTTTGCCTTTCATTATTGCAAAGAAGGCGATATCAGCGACGCGTATAGATGAGCTTGTTGATGCTTACGGAGTAGGCAGACTGATTTCAAAGCCTGTCGGTTCACTCTCGGGGGGCGAGCAGCAATTGGTCGCCTTGATGGGCTTAGAACTCGTCCCTGAGAAGCAACTGTTCTTACTAGATGAGCCGTTTGCAGCTCTGGATTCTGAGAGGTCTGACATGGTCTCTGAGCGACTTAAGCGACTCGCGGAGGCCGGGGGGCTAGTCGTCATGATCTCACATCGAGACGACGAGCCGCTCGCAACACGCAAGATAGTACTGCAAAGAGGCTCGATTGTCAGCGACAGTGTTGGGCCAGGGTTTCACAGCAGGATCGATCTCTGATGAAGTCGTCATAACAGGATGCTGTCTTCCGACGTTATATCAACGCCCAACGGCGACGAGCAGCCTCGTTACTCTACCAAGTGGACGAGGGTAGGCGACGTCATTGATTTGTCGCGGGAGGATTTTACGCGTCTAGAGCATTGGCAGCCAAAGTATGGCGTGGAGAACTACGATCGCCGCAGATTAGTCAGGAAGTGTATCGATGTTGCCAACTGCCTACGTTCGAGAGGAGTCGACTCACAGATTGTTGATTCTGATCTAAAAAGTACCCTCTACTTCCTAAACAGAACCTTCGATTACTACGAGGGTAAAGTCTCCCCTGGTATTAACGGTAGTTTCGCCTTCGTAGTGCCATCTAGGCTCCAAAGGAGTAGGCGGGACTACGGTAGCGAGATGTTCCAGCACCTGCCGATAATGGCGCACGTCGACAAGGCAACAGCACAACTAGCACTAGTAGGAACATGCCCCTGGATAGTCGATGTCTACGGCAGAGATCCCAATGGGAGGCAGGGTGCGATGATCTTCGCTCCGGTATTCCACGACATGAGCACGGATATCGTGACTCCGTCCGGCCGGCCTGATAGGCTCGGCGCTATCAGCGTGTCCTTCGGGATAGTCGAGGACGCGGTGAGGTTCGCCCGGGATCGTCTAGGAGTAGAAGTCGCGGGACTCGGCGCGACCTTGCCACTCGTGGTCTTTATGGCCAGAGACATCCTCAAACGACAGTTCGCGGTCCCGGGTGTTACGCCCACCACTGGTCACGCTGGCACTGTTTGGCTTCTCGGTGAGGTTGTCAGAAGAGCTATCGCCGACCACGACCTTTCATCCTACGAGCACGTGGCCGTCGTTGGTGCAGGCAACGTCGGCAGTGCCTCGGCGGAGTATCTGTTAGAGACCGGGATCGCAGGGAAAGTTGCGTTATGTGATGTGGACAGTGGTCGTGCCCGCAGGGTAGGGAAAGGGCTAGTTGACAGATATGGGCACAACAAGGTGGAGGTCGTCGACAGCGTCACGGAGATTCTCAAGCGGAGGGGAGTGATAGTGTCTGCTGTTACGAGACCGATTCGTATAGATGCCAGCGTCGAAGACATGAGCGAATCTGTGATCATTGACGATAGTCAGCCGCACGCCGTCGAGCGCAGCGCTGTCGAAGCCAAGAGCGGTAAGGTCGCCTGGGTAATAGGTAAAGATAACTCTGCGGGAGGCTGCGTCACAGTCCAAGGTGGATTCGAATACGGTGGATGGGGCCCCGTAAGCGCCGACGAACTGTGGGGATGCCAAGCCGAGGCAGCAGCAATATCTTTACAAGATGCACCGGATAGAGCTGTACTGGACAGAGTGACCCTTCGCGAGGTTACAGCTATGGGGGAAGTCTGTGTGGAGAGTGGAATCACGGCAGCTCAGCTGCAGAGCTTTGGTAGCTACCTGTAGGCAGAGTTGATCGGCCGACACGGTGTTTTGACAGCGAGACGGACCTTGTTGGTCTAGTCCCTGCTTATGCTACCTGCGGGGTGGTGCAAAAAGGAGGGCTCGCCGGTTTGGTAGGCGGTTCGATCGGTGTCGAGGAGGACAGCCGTGTCGATGCCCATATCGGCCAGGGTTAGGTTCTTGAATGCCCCTGCATCTGGCGGAGGTATTGATCTCGCTAGGAGAAGGGGCTGCGTGAGCATCGCGCAAGTACCATCGGGCATCCCAGGATCGGGAGGTCCGAACGTGCCCGTAGCGCCATCGCAGTCACCGTAATGAGGTGGCGGTCGAGTCCCGCCGGCCTACCGGTGTCCTGTTGGATGCCAACCCCGGCGCGCCGGGGTGCGGATCGGCCGGGCCGAACTGCACCGGGGAAGTGACACATTGAAGACGGCGGGCGCTCGTCTCGCAGTAGAGGACCTCTGCCGGCGAATGTCCTGAGCGCTTCGCAAACAAGCGGATTGTCGGTTCGTGCTGCGTGGTGTCCGTCAGTCGCGGGGCGGGGAGTTGGCGAATCGGGTGTCGCGGTCCGGCGATCCCGGAGAGTCCCTGCTGGAATGTGACCCCAGTCGCGTGTGCGGGATGCTTGTGGGCTTGCCCGACGTGACGGCGCTCGCTGTCGGCGACGTGGCAGCGAGCCGTAGATGTTCCATGTCGAACAGGCCGGGGATCGTCGGTGGTGTCAACGTCGCGGCAGCCGTTGAAGGGTGAAGAACCGGGACCGGGAGGTGTTGGCGGAACAGGGCTCGTTCGGCCGGCCGGGCGTGTCGGAATGTGGGGTCGTAGCGTGGGGTCGTAGCGTGGGGTCGTAGCCTGGCCGGTGTGGCACGGGTCCTGGGATGCGACCGGCACACCTTGGGTGGCACGGTGGTCTCGGCCGGGACCACCCGGATCGCCGTGACGACCGCTTCGGGTTTGGACGAGACGCTGCTCGTCCGCTGAAGTGAATGACACCGCGGCGAGTTCGTAGATATCGATAGTCGATGTCAGCCCGGACCGGGCCGCGCAACCACTCGACGTGGTCGAAGGCCACAAGGCCGTTCCTGTCACAGCGCGGACCCGGGCACGTCGCAGCGCCTGGCGGGGCTAGTCCGCCCTCCGCGTCGCCAACACGGCGTTGAAGGACTCAGAGGCCGGATCCGAGCAATCCTCGGTGTCCGCTGGCGGCTATCCCAGCAGCGGACACTCCAAGACTCCATCTGGTCTCTTCCCGGCGAACCCTGTAACGTCCCGCCTCCCCGCGAGCTCTTCTACCCGCCAAGAACCCGCGAACGCCGAGACTGATAACAGCCGTGTGGCTGCCTGTGATGCTCTCACGGCGCGCGCAAACCGCTCCGGCTGGTCCCGGTCCGAGCGTTCCACGTCGACGGCAGTCCCATGGCCGGCACCCTTAGCTGAGCTCTCGCAGGTCTCTGGCCCGCTGAGACGCGCAGCGGCTAGCGCGTCGAGCTTCGTAGTGGCAGGGTTTGTCCGCCCCCAACAGCAGCGGGTTCGACGGGTGCTGACCGTGTTTTCACGGTCGCGGCACCCCAGAGTTTCGATGGCGTCGAAACGCCCTGGCCGGCCGGTCGATGTAAGGTCTCGCGGGAGCGAGATGCGCCGATGGGGATCTGCAGTGCCGGCCGACACCGACCTTGCAGGGTTATCCGCCTGGGTGGCGGTGTGATTCGTGCAGGTTTTGGACTGTTGCGTTCATGGTCGGTTTGCGAGTCGCCTGGGGTGGCGCGCAGATTAGACGTCCGGCGGTGTTCGGACGCCGATGAAGCCCACAGTCCGGGCGCATCGACCTTTGTACGCTTGGGGTCTCCGCCCTGCCTTCGGGTGCTACGGGTTGTCGTGGTGGGGACTGGTGCTCATCCGCCGTTTAGCACGGGCAGCTGGCGTATCGCGTCGAGGGGCTGGTGAAGGTTGCGTTGCGCCCATTGTGATACGGCGGTTTCCTGGGTGAACAGTACGACTTGCTGTTGGGTTGACAGTTCGTGGAGCAGGTCGAGGATCTCGACGGTGCGGGTTGCGTCTGCTTGGACCGTGACGTCGTCGAGTAGCAGCGGGCAGACGCCTCTGTTTGCGGTCAGATGTCGTGACAAAGTGACCCGCAGGAGTAGGTACACCTGCTCGGCGGTGCCGTGGGAGAGTCGGTCGGCTCGGTACCACCGGCGGTTCGGGCCGCACACTTTCACTTGCAGTGTCGCCGGGTCCACGACAGCGTCGACGTAGCGGCCGGCTGTGATTTTGGGGAGCCACCGGCTGAGCGTCGCTGCGAGCAGTGGTGCTATGTCGCGCTGGACGCCTTGTTGGGCTTTGGTGAGGAAGTCCGCGGCTGCTCGGAGGGTTTCGTCGAGCTCGCGAACGCGGGCAAGTTCGGCTTCGGCCCGGGCTGCCGCTTCTTCGGCGTCGGCGACGGCTGTTAGATCTCTGGCTTTTTCTCCGAGAGCCCCCGCCGCCGTCGCTGCGTGAGTCCTGGCGGTCTCTGCTGTTGCCCGCAGCGCGGGAAGCTGCGCCGCTACATCCTGGTCGGCTAGCGAAGCGATCTCGTCGTGTCGGAAACCGCGTTGGGTGTCTTGTGAATCCTTCTCGGCGGCAGCGAGCGTTTCAGCCAGCTCGTCGAGGCTTTTTCCGCCGAGGAGGGCTTGAAGTTCGGCCCATTGTTCTTGGCGGGTCTCGAACTTGTGTAGCTCGCCTTGGCGGTAGCGTTCCCAGCCCGCAAGCCCGGCTTCCGCTCCTTCCGCCGATAATGTGGGTAGGCCGCATGACTGTGCCGCTTCGAGCAACTGTCTAGTGGCCGCCTCCCGGGACGACGCCACGTTTTGTGCCATCTCCTCGGAGCGTTTACGCTCGCGTAACTGCGCTTGCAGCGCGGGTCGCTTGGCGGCCTGTTCGCTGATCAGCGCTCGCTGCCGACACCGGTCGTCGAACTCGGCGAACGCCGCTAGAGTGTCGTCACCTGCGGGCTCGCCAACAGCCGCGAGCGCGCTTTTGAGACGCTGGGCCGCATCCTCGGCGGAACGCAGCAGCTCCGTTCGTCTGCGTTCCCAAGCGCCCATGTGCTCCTGGTAGGTGTCGCGGCGGGCGACGTCGCCTACCAGCGCCCGCAGAGATGCGGGCACGGCAACGATCCCGAGCTCCTCGCAGCGAACCTCCGCCTCTTTGCGCATCTCAGCCGTTCGCTCAGCGCCCTCGCGCGTCGCGTCGTTTCTAGCTTGCAGCTGCGAAAGCTCGCCTTGCGCGGCTACAAGGTTACGGCTTTGTCGGCTGAGCGCCCCGAGGGCGACAATGACGACACCGACTAACGCGACCAGCCAGGTTAACCGTGGGCCTATGGTAGCCCCCGTGACACCGGCAGCCGTCAAGATGACGCCGCCGGCGATCAGCGATGTGGAGCGGCGGTTCCTGGCTTGGAGAGCGCCCAGCCGGGCGGTGAGAGCCTTCGTTCGCTCTTCGGTATCGGAGTCGACAGCCGCCGGGTTCTGCTCCAACGCCTGTGCCAACTCGAGCAGCTCTGCAGTGCCCACGGCGGGCAGGGAAGTCTCAGGCAGGCTCGGACGGGCGGCGTCGTGAGCCGCTAATACTTGCTCGGCGCGGGTTAGCTCATCGTAGGCATGGCGGATCTCGGCGGGTACCGCCAGCGGCCCGTCAGGGGCCGCTGGCAGCCCGGCGATTTCGTGTTCGATGTCTGCCGCTGACGGCCCGTCGAGAACGACCGGATCCGGACGGTCCCTCCAAGCGTCGAGCGCTCGTGTCACCGTTGCG
>JAJZAM010000193.1 GCA_021799445.1 Actinomycetes bacterium | reverse complement strand
CAGGCGGCACGACCGCAGGTCGGGTGGCGTCTGTGGGTTTCCGGGCCGTCCCCGCATCTTCCACGTTGACTGACAGCCCGACCGGATAGCGCCCACCAGCGACGTGATCGCCGCGGGAGTGCTTCGGTCGGTCTCCGACCAGACGGACGTGGTTGGAAGGGTCGCCGGCGTCAACGCCCGACCTACCTACGATCCGCTCGATGGTCCCCACGGTCTGCTTGTGGGTCTTCATGGAACGGTCGTCGCGGCCTCTGGTCCCCAAAAGCCAGACTCCGATCACGGCTGCAAGGACCACGAGGCCGAACGCAATCACCAAGGTCACTTAGCTTCGGTGGCCTTTCTACTCCGCCAGGCGGCGATCAGAAGCCGCCAGCGCCGTGAACGTCAGTCGCGGCAACCTCGCCGCGACCCCTCATACCCAGCCGTCGCCCTCCCAGGAGCCTGCGCCGATGGGCGGCATCTGTCTCATCGTCTGAAATCTCCTTGCCTGTCTCGTCCTCCAAGGTGGGCGGCGATGGGAACACCCCCGGCAAACCTTGAGCGGCGTCTACGCCAAGAGTACCGATAACGCGCACTTCTCCCTCCAAAGCTGTAGTTTCGATCACCTGGACTGCGCCGTCGACGCCTTGCGCCGCACCCGCAGAGACCGAACTGCCTGCCGGCGGCCGCGCCGACGATGCCACAACCGCGACCACGGGGGCGCCAAGCCGTTCGGCGGGGACGTCCCCACCTAACGGCTCCTCGAAGACGCCCACGATTCCCTGCGAGGCGCCGTCCACCTGGTTGCGGTCCAGGCGAACCTTAGGAAGCGAACGCGATCCGGCTTCAGGTTGATCCAAAAGCACCGCTCCGTCTTTTACCAACGGTTCGAGCACCTGGCACAGCTCGAGCACATCCCGATTGAGCCTTTTCGCCAGCGCTGCGATGCTCCTACGCCCATCTAGGGCTACCAGCACCGTCCAGCTATCCCGGTCGACGGTGATGTCGGCCGACAGCGCTTCGGCTAGTCGCGGCACTGCGTCCAAAGTGCGAACGGTTTTCTCCACTTGACGCCACAGTTCCAGGCGCTTCTTCCCGCCGTCGAGTCCTTCTTTGAGCGGCACGCGCGGCCCGGGGACGAAAGTGGCGTCCTCGTCGGGGGACAGGTCGAAAGTTCCGAAGGAGCAACGTAGAGCCTCGAAGCATACGTACTCCAAGGTGACCGGCCACTTGGACTTTGAGTGCACGACGACGCTACCAGACGCCTCGGCCGCCACGGCGTCGCCGTCGACGAGGCGGACCAATCCGTGCAAACCGCCCGCGCGAACCGCGAGCCGGCCGCGGCAGCGCCGCCGCGCCAAGAGATCGAGGATGTCAACGAAGTCGTCGGGGTCGAAAGTGCCCGCTAGCTGCATGAAGAATCACTTCCTGTATCAAGGTCTTGTCCGAAAACCGATCGGAGCCGCACGCTTGGGTACCGCGCTCAGCCCGGCGAGCGAACAACTCCACGAGTCCTACTCTCGCGCCTGGACCGAAGCTTAGGGGCGCGCGGTGCTGCCGTCTTCACGCCTTCCTGGATACCCACCACCTGAGGGTTTCAACCGGGTCCGTGTTAGAACCGCGCGGTCGGGTTGCTCTCAGCGACCCCGGAGAGACGCGGCGTCAAAGGCGAGCTTGGCGTCGTCGAGGGGGACCACGACAGACACGGGACCGAGCTGGTCGGGACGTCCCGACGCTTTCACGACGGTTCCCCAAGCGGCGAAGCGCAGCACGTGCCTGGCGAAAGGCAGAGGACCTTCCGAAACCCGGACCCCTACGACTCCCTGGCCGCCAAGCTGGCCCGCCACGGACTGCATGCGCTCCATGGCGGACTCCCGCGCTGCGTAGAGGGCTTCTGTGTAGTTGGTCAGCTCGACGTTCTGCGAGCTCTGACGAATGGCCACTGCGGCACTGCGCCTCGGGGCGTTGACGAACGAAGCACCGAAAGCCAACCCGACGGGATCCCATCCACCCAGGCGGAGCAACGCGAAGTCCCGGCCGGAAAGGTCCGACACGAAAGGCAACGCCGGGGGGCGAGCACCTCCGCTTGGAGCTACCGCCGAGCCGACCATCACAGCGTTGACGAGGTGGCGTTCGACCGCCACGTCGACTCTCACCCCTACCACGCCGTGGCCGCCGACCGCCCGGCACTCAGCCTGGAGGGCGGACGCCGCCCGTCCCATCGCGCCAGCGTAAGCCGCCGATGCGGCGACGACCTCCCCTTGGTTCCACGTCCAGATCCCGGCGGGTATCGAGAACGCCGCCGCCCCGCACACCAACTCGACGGGCTCCCACCCGACCGAGTGCAGCACCAAGGCCTCGTCGATGCTCAGATCCGAGGTCGAACCCTTTCGAGCCGGCATGCTCGGCGCGTAACCTTTGGCGGCCAGGGACAGCAGCGTGTCTCGAAGGTTGCCTGCGGGCGTATCACCGTCGTTGCCGGAGGTCATGACAAGCGCAACGTGAGCTTGGGGGCCGGCAGCGGGTCGGCGTCGCGGACCCTTCGAACCCGGGTTCCTCGCAGCACGGCGTCCACCTGGTAGTCGCCTTCGCCGACGTCGGACCACGACACCCCCAAAGCGGCGCCGTGGAGAGTGTCGCCTCGAAGAGAGGACTTGACCCGATCGCGCACCAATCGCCGAGCCTGCATCTGGGCGTCGGACACTTGGGTGATCTCGCCGCTCGGGGCGCTCCAACCACCCGTCTGGTATCCGCCGGCCATAAGAGCCTGCGTGACGCACACCGCCCACACCCTTACCGAGGCCAGGGACGCGACGACCGAGGCGGGCATGAAACCCGCTTCGATCAGCTTCGCTAGTCTCTGTCCGGCCAGGTAGGTCGACCAGATCGCCGGCGGGCGCGGCGCGCCTTGTACTACCACCGCCGTCCCGTAGACGTGGAACTCCCTGATCGAAGAGTCGATGAGGTGCGAGACCCTGTCGACCACTGCGATGACCCCGTGAGCGCCGGCAGCGGCGGCCTCTTGCATCATCCTGGAGAAAGCCGTGTCGAAACCGTTCTGCCATGCGTCGGAAACCCATCGCTGCTCGAAGTTCTCGCCGAAGCTGCGGTGGTCCATCCCGACGTAGGAGTGCGGGCAGCTGTAGGAGGTGATCGTACTGCCCCACCGGCTTCGACCGTAGGATCCGCCCGCCGCTCCCTGACCGCCGTAGCCTCCGCCTTGGTAGCCGCCTGAGAACGGAGCGCCGAAGCCTCCACCGGCGGTTCCGGGTATGCCACCCCTGAAGCCGCCCATCCCTCCCCAGGCCCCGCCCATAGCCCCACCGTAGGCGGGCCGGTAAAGATACGGCGAACCGGCCCCGTACCATGACCATCCCAATACGCAGAAGCCCTGCACGAGAGCTACTGGCCGGATCCCCATCTGAGCGCAGGCGGCGAAGTCGTTGACGCTCAGCCCCGAGGACCAAGCCGAGCTGGACAGACGCTCGGAAGCCTCAGGTGGGACGTCGCCTTGGTAGCCGTCGGGGCTTACCGCGCCGTCGGGTTCGGTCAGTCCGCCAGGGTCGACCATCAGTTGTCCAACGAGATGACCGCGGTCGGCTGGGGCAGGGTCAACGACGCACCGGTATCACCGACAGCGGTGCCGATCGACAGGAACTCGATGGTGTGACTCCCCCACTGGTGGCTTTTCTCCTCCAGTCTGACCCCGACGATTCCGGTCGCGCCGAGACGCTCCGCCTCCTCTTGCATTCGTGTCATCGCAAGCTCCCGGGCCTCGTAGAGGGCTTGGGTGAAGTTCGGCAGCTCAACGTTCTGGCCGACGGACCCGAGGGTCTGACCGAGACCGCGGTGCGCAATGTGGTAGACGCAGGTTCCCATAACCAGACCCTGCGGTACGTGGCCGGTTTGCATCAAGGTCCAAAAGTCTTGGCCGGACAGGTCCGACGTGAAAGGCTTCCCCAGCTTGTTGCGGTGAGACACGCCGCTTTCGGCTTTGACCGCCGTTCCGACCGCTATGAACTCGGCGGCGTCGCTGCCCCACTCGTAGTAGTTGACGTCGAGGCGGACCCCTACGATACCGTCAGCGTCGAGCTGCTCGGCTTCTTCTTCCATGCGGGTCATCGCCAACTCCCGGGCGTTGTACATGGCCTCGGTCAGCTTGGTCAGCTCCTGGGATTTGCTCCACTTACGGGTCTGTATCCCCGTGTGGTAGATCGATGATCCCATGACAAGCCCGAGAGGGTGGAAACCGGCCTGCTTGACCAGAAGGAACTCGTTGACCGAAAGATCCGAGGTGAAAAGCTTCTTTAGCTCGGCCAGGCGCTTACCGGCGTCCCGGGGGAGGTCTACGGGTAGGTTGGGGTCGCTCAAAGTGTTCCTCC
This sequence comes from Actinomycetes bacterium, assembly GCA_021799445.1. Classification (GTDB taxonomy): domain Bacteria; phylum Actinomycetota; class Acidimicrobiia; order Acidimicrobiales; family Palsa-688; genus JAJZAM01. The sequence continues at coordinate 305 of JAJZAM010000193.1, read as the reverse complement.
GGTCGGTTGCCCCCCGTTGACTATGGCTTCGAGAGCCATCCGCGAGGCCTGGTTGGTGTTTGCGGCTTCCTGCAGCTCCCCGAGCAGCCTACCCAGCCATGTGCTCATGTCGGTCTTCTCTGTTCTGATCCTGATACCACCCGACTCGTGACCGACGCTGGTGACCAAGTTGCCTTTGGATATCTCGGCGATGAAGGTCTTGGAGCCGAGGAAGACCCGCAGGGATTTGATCTCCTTCGTCTTGCGCAGAAGGCCGCCTTCGCGCTCTACTGTGACCTTCTCGCCTAGGGTGGAGCTGAGCTGGC
>JAJZAM010000192.1 GCA_021799445.1 Actinomycetes bacterium | reverse complement strand
GAAGGCGTCCCATGCTGCGGATCCCTCCCAGGTTGCGGTGCAGCTTCTCAAGCTCGCGGCTCAAAGTCAACGCCTCTTTCTTCGGCATGGCTTCGAAGTCGCCGGCGGCGCGCATGCGATCGTACTCCGCCATCTTGGAGACCCGACCGGCGATAGTAGAGAAGTTGGTCAGCATCCCCCCAAGCCAGCGCTCGTTGACGTAAGGCATGCCGCACAGGGTGGCGTAGTTCGAGATCGGGTCCTGAGTCTGCTTCTTCGTCCCGACGAAAAGGATGGTCCCGTTGTCGGCTACCAGGTCACGGACGAACGAGTAGGCAGTGTCGATGCGCTCCAGCGTCTGGTTGAGGTCGATGATGTAGATACCGTTGCGCTCGCCGAAGATGAACCTCTTCATCTTCGGGTTCCATCGGCGGGTCTGATGGCCGAAGTGGACTCCGGCCTCCAAAAGTTGTCTCATGGTGACTACGGCCATGATCGTGATCTCCTTCCCAGCGGTTCGTGAAAAGCCACGCTGTTAGCACCTCACAAACGAGGCGACCGTGGGCACAGCGAGGCGTCTTCTTTGTCTTCGATAGTTGTTGATGCCAAACTTTGCGTTTGATACGGTAGAACGCCTGCCGCTGTTGCCGCACCTTGCGTTCCCGCATCCGATCTTAGCCCTTCCACGGCGGCTTGATCAACGCTGGGGCGACCCCGACGGTGAGGCCGTCCACGGAGAACTTCGACCCCGTCGGTCCCTTGTTGTCTTTCGCGCCTAGGAACGCCCCACGAGGGCGCTCGGGAATCGCCTCGAAGGTTTTAGCGTTCCACCGAGGACAGTCGGGACCGTAGGAGCATCACGGCTTTCGTGTGGATCTGGCACACCCGGCTTTCGGTCACACCCAGGACCTGGCCTATCTGGGCGAGGGTCAGCCCCTCGTAGTAGTAGAGGCTGAGCACGATCTTCTCACGATCGCCGAGACGGTTGATGGCGCCCGCCAGGATCAGCTTCATCTCCTCGACCTCGAAGGTCCCAACTGGCCCTTCTCCCCGGTCCGCCAACGTGTCGCCGAGCGTCAGGGACTCCCCCCGGTCGGTGCCCCCTCCCGAGATGACCTCGTCCAAGCCGACGATACCGATGTAGGAGATCTGGCTGAAGATGGCCTGCAGGTCCGATTCGGAGACCTCCATCTCGGCGGCTACTTCGGCGTCGGTGGGAGCTCTGCCGAGGGTCGCCTCCAAAGAAGCATAGGCCCGCTCGACCGACCTCGCTTTGGTCCGCACCGACCGGGGCACCCAGTCGATAGATCGAAGCTCGTCGATTATCGCCCCTTTGATCCGGGTGATCGCGTACGTCTCGAATTTGATGTTCCGTTCGGAGTCGAACTTTTCGATAGCGTCGATCAGCCCGAACATCCCGTAACTGACCAGATCGGCTTGTTCGATGCTGTGAGGCAGGCCTGCCGAGACACGGCCAGCAACGAACTTCACCAACGGGGAGTACCGGACGATCAGCTCGTCTCGCAGGGTGCGGTCCCCAGTCGACTTGTAGCGCGCCCAGAGGTCGTCGACTTCTTGGCCATCCTCGGACGTCTCAACCATCGCTGCACCTCGGCCGAAAACTTCTCCTCACGACGCTAGAGGGTACCCGCGCCCGCGGACTCAGTGTGCGAAGAACGTCCAATCTGCCGGCAAAACATACTAATATGCCCATATCGTACCCGAGAAGTCTTGCGGCCTGCCTGGACGCTTTCGCTAAGCCCCGGCCGGAGGGTAGCCCTCAACGCAGCCGCGTGTAGAAGCCGGCGCTTTCGACCACGACGCCTCTGTCTACTAGCTCGTCGAGGGCCTCCAGAGCGTCCGCTGGGCTTACACCACTCGTCAGCACCACCTGGTTCGGCGTCACCGGATACCAGCCCATCGAGTCCAGCACGGCCCTGCCGAGGCTGCTCAGCTGGAGACGGACCGGGCCGGACCGGCTTTTAGGTTGGCCGGGAAGCCTGTCATCTTCGGTGGTGGCGTATTTGGTGGTGGCGAAAATCCCGAGGCTGTCTAACACGTCGTCAGCGTTGCGCACCGGGCCGGCCCCGTCGTATAGAAGCTGGTTGGTGCCGGCGCTGGCCGCGGATCGCACTGCTCCGGGAACGGCACGGACCTCCACCCCACGTTCTAGGGCGGCCTCCACCGTGATGAGGCTGCCGCCGCGCGAGTGGGATTCGACGACCACGACCAGGCGGACGAGCCCGGCGATGATCCGGTTACGCGAAGGGAACCTCCACGCCTGGGCTGGTCTCCCCGGCACGGTCTCCGACACCACCGTGCCGCACGCGGCCACCTCCTCCCAAAGCCGGGCATTGCGCCTGGGGTAGACGACGTCGACGCCGCTGGCTACTACTGCTGCTGGCGCTGCTGGCGCACCCGCTTTGGCGGCGTCGACCGCGCCCCGGTGCACAGCAGCGTCGATACCCAAGGCCAGACCGCTGACCACGCACACCCCGGCCGCCGTGAGGTCCCGACCCAGTTCGTAAGCCGTCGCCGTCCCGCAGCTCGTGGCGTTACGGGTTCCCACGACCGCCACGCAGGGAGCCCGTAAGGCTTCGAGGCGTCCCCGCCAGAACAGAGCACCCGGCGGGCTCGGATCCGACATCAAGGCTTCGGGGAAATCTGGCTGCCCGCGCCAGGTCACGTGGATCCCCCTTGCGACCATCGGTCTCCACCACTCAGGGGGGTCGACTCTCGCTGCGACCGTCCGCCAGCTTTGCGCCGGGCGGGAGCCGACCCTACCGCCGGTGTCAAGCCCAAGCCCTGGCGCCTCGGCTCGACCGGTGGGACGCTCCAGCGTCCCGGACTGGACCGCCCGCCACGCAACGCGCGGCGGGTGGCGCAACAGAATGGCTGCAAGGTTCGCCGGACCCATCCCTGGCAGCGCGCTGAGCGCCGCAACGTAGGCGTCATCGTCGACGCGCTTGGGTGTCATGCCCGGTGCGCCGCGGCCGGGTACGCACCGTCACCGGTGCTCTCGACGGCCAGGACGTTCGAGCGCAACGCCAGCGCACCGTAGACGTCGGTCTTTCTCAGCTTTCCTTCCCAACCGTCCAAATCAGCGATGGTAAGAGCAACCCTGCGGACGCGTTGCAAGCCCCGAGCGCTCAAAAGACCCTGACGGAGGCGCACCTCGAGGACTCTTAAAGCGCCCGGAGACAGCGGGGCCAGCGAGTCCAGACTTCCAGGTGGGATAGCCGAGTTGGTTGGGAAACCACGACGGGCCGCAACGTCCCTGGCTCTCGCCACTCGCGCAGCTACCGTAGCGGTGGACTCGGCGCCCGAATCGGAAGCTGCGAGGGACTCCCCGCCGCCTATGCCGCGCACCAGATCGGCTACCTCCGGTCGGTCCAGTCGGATCCTCAGGTCGAAGCGGTCTAGAAGCGGACCCGACACACGAGCCCTGTATCGTTGCCGGGCGGCTTCGCTGCAACGGCACGACCCCGGGCCCAGGTCAGCCCCGCAGGGGCACGGGTTCATCGCGGCGACGAGGAGCACGTCGGAGGGGAACACTGCGGTCGCCCTGGCCCGGCTGACGCGAACCTGGCGCTCCTCAAGCGGCTGGCGCAGGGTGTCGAGGACTGCGCCGGAGAACTCGCCCAGCTCGTCTAAGAACAGCACCCCACGGTGGGCGCAGCTGAGCTCCCCCGGTCTCATCGCTGCTCCACCACCGCCGACGATCGACACGAGCGACGAGCTGTGATGCGGCGCCCTGAAGGGTGGCCGCACCGGCAGGACGCGGCTTGGTAGGGGCAGACCGGCCGCCGAGTGGACCCGAGCTACCTCAAGAGCCTCGGACGTCGTCAGTGGCGGCAAGAGACCGACAAGGCGCTCAGCGAGCATCGTCTTGCCCGCGCCGGGCGGACCGACCATCAGCAGGTGATGCCCTCCCGCCGCTGCGACCTCTACGGCCATCCTGGCCAGCGGCTGACCGCGCACGTCAGCGAGGTCCGGGGAAGCCACCAAAGGTTCAGTCCCAGCACAGCTTTTAGGTTCGTCCCACGCCACCCGCCCTTGCAGGCACGCCACGACACGCGACAGCGTTGGCGCCGACACGGCTCGCAGACCGGAGGCCGTGGCTGCTTCGGCGGCGCAGTCGGGGGGTACGACCAGCTGCGGCGCCGCCAGGGCGTGGGCTCTCGCCAGGACCCCCGGCACGCCTCGGAGCGTTCCGTCGAGGCCGAGCTCGCCGACGAAGCCGACGTTGTCGGCGACTCGTGCCGGCAGCTGCCCGTCGGCGATGAGCAACGCTACTGCGACCGGCAGATCGAGGCCTGAGCCGCCTTTGCGGATACCGCTCGGCGCGAGGTTAACCGTGACCCTGCGCTGCGGCCAGGACAGCCCGCTGGAGATGATCGCCGCCCTCACCCTGTCTCGCGACTCCCGGCACGCCGCGTCCGGCAGGCCGACGATCGAGAAGCTGGGAATGCCGTTCGACACGTGGACTTCTACCGATATGGCCTGACCGTCTACCCCTGTTAGCGTCGCTGAAGCAACTTTCGCCAGCACCTTTTCTCCAGTCTCTCACGGGTGGTGGGTAGCCGGTGGTGCGGGCTTCCTAACGCTGCGCCACAATCTAAGACGGGGGTGTGACCCTGCCAACACGGACTCGGCAGCGCTGCCAATACGGGCTCGACGCTGGCCAACACGGGA
>JAJZAM010000191.1 GCA_021799445.1 Actinomycetes bacterium | reverse complement strand
CCCGGGCGATCAGGAGGTGGCGGTGGCAGCGCTCGGGCGCCTCCTCTGCGCACAACAGCGCGACGCACCGATGTCGCGAGGCCTTCTCGAGCCGCTCGATGCCGCCGAGGAACGAAGGTGTCGCGGCGAGCCGGTCGTAGCGGACGTGGCCCTCGGCGTCGTAGCACGATCGGTCCTCGGGCCGGCCGCCGAGCGCCGCGCCGAACGAGGCGTAGCCGGTGCCCTGACCCCGAAGCGCCCGGTCGAGCGCGAGCGCGTTGAACTGCGAGAAGCGCGAGCGCGGCATGCAGGTGCGGCACTTCACCGCGCCGACCTTGACATAGCTCTCGTTGTCGCGCATACTCCCGCTGAGGACTATACGCAATGCCATTGCATATACTGCAATACTCATCTGGGAGTCGCGGTGCTCGGTAGAGCAGCATCGAAGTGCCTTTGCGGCAATGAAGTGGAACTGCAGACAACTGAGGACAAATCCGTGGAGCCGGGGTCGGCCAGGACATCGCTGTGGCCGTGGAACGGACAGTCGGCACTACGGCACTCCAGCCACAGCCGTCATACCATTGTGTTGCCCGTGCGCGGTGGAAAGATCGCATCCTTCCGCTACACAAGCGCCAGGGAATGGCCTGAACCGCCCGACCGTGCTCTCGCCGCTTCCACCCCGGCTTCAATTGTCGAGGAAGATATGTTTGGCTGGGGTGAGTGTGCACCGACGATCGTTGCCTGCCCAGTCGGTGCCGCCCTGCTACCCGACCACGGTCAGCTGTGCTCCTCGTCCCGGAACGGCTCCAAATACTGGTGGCTCACTGTGCGCGGAAGGACCTTCGACTACGACTCCGCCCGCAAACTGACAGCCACAGACTCGCGCTTGGACTTCGCCTACCGCGGGGGTTCGTTCAATTCCTCACCTCCGTTTCTCTGGGCCGCATATCCACAGTGTCGTGCCGAGCAAGGAACAGCGATCTTGCCGCCAGGCGACATCTCAGAACCAGTCGGCATCCTATGTCAACCAACTCAGCTGACTTCCGCAGCCGACTTCCGCCGTGCGACCGAGACACAGCCCAGTAGATGCCGTAACGACTACGTCGATCCTGCTCCTTCCTTAACACAAGCGAGAGTGCAGCACGCCGATGGCTCGACCCTCATTCTATTTTGCATTGGAACCCCGAAGCGCTGTATCTTGGCATCTGGATCGAGCCATGTGTCTACGCGCGCCAAGATGCGGTGGCTATCGAACCCGCGACCGCCTTCGATGTCAGCTACGAAGCGGTCAGTAACGAAATCGCGCTTAGCGAATGCCGCAGAACCGTGCCTCAGCTACATAGTCAGTTGCGCCGGTCGCTTCGCGCCGCGATCGGAGACAGCGTGCGATTTCTGGAAGGATCGAAGCCACCTCAGAGGCTTCAAACACCCGCACAAGCGGACATATAAGGGGAGGACAGTATGAAAACGAAGTGGCCAAAGCACACCAGACACTTTGCGATCCTATCCACCGTAGTGACTATGGGTTCGGTGTTTGCAACGCTGGGCACTGCGGGCGCGTCCACCACGACCGCCCATCCCACCTTTGTCTACCTCCAGACCAACGGAGAACAGTCGTACTTCGTCCTCGAAGGAAAGGGGGCAACCGCCGAGGGCGCAAAGCTCGGCGCCACCGTCCACGTCGAGAACGAAAACAACAGTTCTGCGACGACCATCAGCGACGAGCAGGCAGCGATTGCCGCAGGCGACCAGGGAGTGATCATCGTCGCACCCGCCGCGTCGCTTGGCCCCCGGCTCGTTGCCATCGCTACGAAGGCCCACGTGGCTATTGAGGCGTCCGACAACGGATTTGCGGGCAGCAACGGCAAGCAGGTGCCCTTCGTCGGCATCAATGCGACCGCTTTCGGCGCCAACACCGGCAAGCTGCTCGTCGGATACTACAAGCAGTCGCATTGGACAGCGTCGAGCACCTACATGCTGCTCTACGTCGTGCCGTCCCTTCCGACCTGCAACGAACGAACGAACGCCGAGAAGGCCGCCCTGCTGAAGGCTGGTTTGCCGGCGAGTCACATCATAAACGTTCCCTACGACGGAACGTCCACGGCCGCCCTCAACGCGACCGGCCCCGTCCTCACAGCACATCCCCAGGCCACGCACTGGCTTGCTGCCGGCTGCAACGATGACGGTGTCTACGGCGGCCTCAAGGCTGCCACCAGCCACGGCGTGTCGGTGAAGAATCTCCTCGGGGTTGGTCTTGGTGGTGATCTCGCCTGTCAGATTTGGGCAAAGGGCGCGCCGAATGTCGGCTTCGTGGCAACGAACTATATCTATCCAAATGCCATCGGCGCCACGGCCGTCGAGGACATGTACAACTATGTAGTGAAGCACAAGCCATTCCCCGCGAACACTTATGTGACGCCGATTCCGATCGACCGGTCGAATTTCAGGAAGGTCGACAAAGCTTGCTGAAAGGGCGGGTAGTGGGAACGCGGGCAATGATACGAGAGCAGTAGCGGAAGCAGCTTAGGCTGCGGCGGCCCGAGCTATCCGAGCTCGGGCCGCCGTACAGCCCGCACCGGCGGCACACTCCAAGCGTGATGGACGTAGATCCGACTCGGAAGGTTCTGGCATGACGACGGACGACCTGGCACAGGAAATGGCGCTCGCCGGCTTACGGGTAATCGACGCGACCCAGATGCTCGCCGGGCCGATCGCAGGAGCTCGGCTGGGCGACCTCGGCGCGGACGTCATAAAAGTGGAGCCGCCGGGATCTGGCGAGTTCAACCGCACCCACGGCTTCGCCGACATTCGCGTCAAGGGCGAGATGTCCACCTTCCTCGCACTGAACCGCAACAAGCGGAGCATAGCCGTCGACCTGAAGAGTGAGGCAGGGCGCGCCGTCTTTCACGATCTGTGTCGACGTGGAGATGTGTTCCTCGAGAACTTCCGTCGCGGCACCGCCGCCAGGCTTGGGGCCGGTTGGGAGGAATTGCACGCGCTCAACCCACGGCTGATCTACTGCTCGATCACCGCCTATGGCTCACAGGGACCCTATCGCGACCGACCAGGTCAGGACCTCGTCGTACAAGGCTACAGCGGCTCGATGTTCTCGGTCGGACGGCGCTCCGACCCCCCGTTGCCGAGCGCGCTCTGGGCAGCCGACGTCATGAGCGGCTACCAGGCGGTCATCGGCATCCTGGCAGCCCTCGAAGCCCGGCATCGCACCGGCGAGGGTCAGCAGATCGAAGTTGACATGTTCTCCACCGTGCTCGACACCCAACTGCAAGAACTCGTTACCTACCTCAACACGGGAATCCAGCCAGAGCGCAGCGAGGAGTTCAGTGCCCATGCCTTCATCCCTGCACCCTACGGCGTCTACAAGACCGCGGATGGCTGGCTGACGCTGGCGATGACCGAACTCCCTCGCCTCGGCGAGGTGTTGGACGACGACTATCTGCGGAGCCTCACGCGCTACAAGGACGGGTCCACCTACCGTGATGAGGTTTACGCGAGGATCCGCGACGCCTTCATCGACCTTCCGACCTCGGAATGGCTGAGGAAGTGCGACGCCGCGGGAGTCTGGGCGGGCCCGGTGTACAAATACGAAGATCTCGAGAAGGATGCCCACGTGATCGCGACAGGCATGTTCGTCGAACAACCTCATCACGGTGGGGAAACCGTCCGGACCGTGCGTCCACCGCTCAGGCTCTCGGCAACGCCAGCGAGGATCCGCCGCGGAGCGCCCAAGCTTGGAGCTGACAGTCGCGAGATCCTGCGAGAGCTCGGCTACGCCGAAGACCGGATCGTCGCACTGTTGAAGAGTGGAGCCGTCGCTGATCTCAAGAGCAAGGAACAAGCATGACTATGAAGATCCTGCCGGGTGAGGTTCGCCTCGAGCAAGAAGGCTTCGTGGCAATCGTCACAATCGATCGGCCCGCCAAACTCAACTCTATGACGGTTGCCATGGATGACCAGATGAATCGATTGATGTACGAGATCAACCAGGACAGCACCATTCGCACTGTCGTGCTGACCGGTGCCGGCGATCGCGCGTTCAGCGCCGGAAGTGACGTCAATGACCTCGGAGAATACGGCAGCAACTGGGAGTATCGAAACCGGTTCGATGCACGCAAGGACTATGCGCGTGCCATATGGCTCTGTCGGAAACCCGTGATCGCCGCCATTAACGGCTACTGCATCGGTGGCGGATTGGAGATGGCTTGCGCAAGCGACATCCGCATTGCCACACCGCACTCGTCCTTTGGTGCCAGCGAGATCCGCTGGGGTTGGCATGGTGGATCTGGCGCTACCCAGCTGCTCACCCACGTAATCGGACCGGGAAATGCGGCGCGCCTTCTCATGACGGGCGACCGGATCTCCGGTGAGGAAGCGTTCCGCATCGGACTTGTACAGCAGCTCGTTGAGCCCTCATCTCTCATGACGACTTGCCAGGCATTAGCAGAGCAGATCAGCTCACTTTCGCCCATTGCCATCGAAAAGGTCAAGCATATGATCCGAATCGCACAGAATGTGCCACTTGACGTCGCTCTGTTGGTCGAAAATGACTCTTTTGCTTACTGCATGCTAACGAGCGACGCCCAGGAGGGCAGGCGTGCGTTTGCAGAAGGCCGCCCGCCAAGGTTCGAGGGTCGCTGAGCGATGGAGGTCATCGAGGGGATTCACCGGATTGACACA
>JAJZAM010000028.1 GCA_021799445.1 Actinomycetes bacterium | reverse complement strand
ATCCAAGGCTACCAAGTCCATCCCTTTGCGCTCCTCGGCGACGTCCACGCCGACAGCAACATCACAATGACCGAGCGACACCATGAGACCCTACACGGTTGATAGTGTCGCAACGGCACTAGATAGCGCTACGGAGGTTTATATGGCAGTGTCGCATCCACGTTCACGCCGCACCGCCAGGACTGCGCAACCCGACCTGCAGCCGGGAACTCACCGCCGGCTGCCCTCGGATGAGCTCGAAGCCCAAGGGGTAGGAAACGAAGACGCCTACGATCTGATCACCTCAGAGCTGCTCCTCGACGGCAGCGCAAGACTCAACCTGGCGACGTTCGTGACCACCTCGATGCCCGAGCGCGCAGCGAAGCTCATGGCCGACACAGCTGACAAGAACATCATCGACAAAGACGAGTACCCCCAAACGGCCGAGATAGAACGCCGCTGCGTCAACATCTTGGCGCGTCTTTGGCACGCCCCTGAGGGAGACGTAGCGACGGGATGTTCCACGACCGGTTCGAGTGAAGCGGTGATGCTTGCTGCGATGGCTCTCAAGTGGCGCTGGCGAAAAGCCCGCCAAGCGGCGGGCAAGCCGGCGGATAAGCCGAACTTGGTGACAGGGGCGAACGTGCAGGTCTGCTGGGAGAAGTTTTGCCGCTATTGGGAGGTCGAGCCGAGGCTCGTGCCCCTGGAGGGCGACCGCTTGCATCTGACCGGTGCGGAAGCCGTCAAGTACTGCGACGAGAACACCATCGGAGTCGCTGCGGTCCTCGGCTCCACCTTCGACGGTAGCTACGAACCGGTCGCGGATATAGCAGCATGCCTCGACGACCTGCAGGCTAGGACGGGCCTGGACATACCCTTGCACGTGGACGCCGCGTCCGGTGGCTTCGTGGCTCCGTTCTTGTCCCCGGATCTTCAATGGGACTTCCGGGTGCCCAGGGTCGCTTCGATCAACTCTTCGGGGCACAAGTACGGGCTCGTGTACCCCGGGGTGGGGTGGGTCGTCTGGAGGGAGCCTGCTGCGTTACCGGAGGAGTTGATCTTCGACGTCAACTACCTGGGAGGCCACATGCCAACCTTCTCGCTGAACTTCTCAAGGCCGGGCTCCGAGGTGGTCGCCCAGTACTACATGTTCGCGAGCCTCGGCTTCGAGGGGTTCCGCCAGGTGCAGGGACACTCCCAAGCGGTCGCCACCTACCTTGCGGACTCGATCGCCGACATCGGGCCTTACCAGCTTGTTAGCTCCGGTAGGGAACTGCCGGTGTTCGCCTTTTGTCTCAAGCCGGAAGTGGACCGCTACAGCGTCTTCGACGTGTCGGACCGTCTGCGCGAGCGAGGCTGGCAGGTGCCGGCCTACACCTACCCCCCGAAGCGTGAGGACCTCGCTGTCCTGCGGATCGTGGTGCGCTCGGGGATGAGCTTTGACATGGCCGACTCTCTGCTTGAGGACTTGCGGGTAAAGACAAAGGAGCTCGACACCCTTCCCGAAAAGCTGCCAGAACATTTGCGCAGCAAAAAGCAGGCTTTCAGCCACTGAGCGGTTTCCCAAAAGGCTGGGTTCTGTCAGCTGTGAGGGGAACCGGGCTTGAAGACCATCACGGCGACAATCGCCAGTAGCAGAATCCCTGAGAGATAGTTGAGAGCTAAAGCGCTTCTGTCGTCGAGGAGGGCTCGCAGCTGCGAGGTTGGCGGCTGGTGGCGCTCGGCAAGGCCTGCGGCAAGCTTTCGGGCGGCCTTGGGTCGCTGGCCGCCCAGCGTGCCCAGGACGGCTACGGCGGCGACAAGTCCGATCGCAGTGTCAACCCAAGGTGTACCGTAACCCCAGTTCCCCAGGTCCACAAGCCACAGCCCGAACCCCACCGCGAATACGGTTCCTGCCACGACGAAGAAAGCCCCGAGGCGGGCGAACCTCAAAATCATAGCTATATCTGCGCAGTTACTCTGTCTGCGGGCAACCTCGAAAGCCGCCCCGGCTAGCACGCTGCCCGATACCAGAGTGAAAGCTCCTAGAAGGTGAAACCAAAGAGCCAGGTCGTACAGCCAGGCGGGGTGGGCGCTGCTCACGGAAGTCGACCAAGGGTCGCCGAGACACCCTGACTAGAGCTTGGATCCTTAGCATCCACAGCGCCTAATCCTACATAGCCTCAGCCGTGGCCGCCGACTGCGACAGTTAGCGCGTGGCGCCCGCCGGCAAGCTGTAGCGATCCCTAAGCAGCCGAAATAGACTTTGGACGTGACTTCCACTAAGCCACCGCCTCGCTGGCCCTTGAAGTTGCCAAAGGAGCTTAATGAGCCACGATGACATTGAAGGCGGCATCGCAGAGCCTGACGGCAAGCTATCGACTGCTGTTGAGCGCTACCGGCGTATGAAGCCGGCGGTGATCAAGCCTCACGTCGATACGCCTGACTACGGAAAGTACAACGCTTTCATGCGCCGGGGAACCATGGAGCGCTACGAGATTGAGATCGACCCTGGTGAGGGGACGGTCACGTGGCATTCGGGGGACAAGAAGCCTGTGAGGATGTGCGCGTGGTGGGCGGGCGACGACCAGCACCCCGAGCTCCCCGGGGTAAAGCAGTTCGTGATGGTCCGCTACTCGAGTCTCGCAAGCCGCTTTTACACGGTCGGGAAGGTTCTCGCCGTGGACGAGGACGGGCGCACGTTGGCGTCGACGTTCGAGTACCGCTACACCAGCCTGAGATCCCAGTGGCAGCCGGCGGCGGCGAGACTTGCGGCTCACGGTCTGCCGTTGGTCGCCGAGCCCCTGGGGCGTTGGCCGATGAGAGGGCCGTGGTCAGTGAACCGCCGGCATCACCACGCCGTGAAAGGCTTGTGGTACCGGTCGTTCCCGATCATGTTCTTGTGGTCGATAGTGGTGTTTGTCTTGTTTATCGTAGTGTTGGCGGTGTTTAACATCCGCTGAGATCGACAGGATGACCGCTCCGCTTGCGTCTCGGCGCGCCGGGATCTGGTCAGCGACTCTGGCGTTTGCGCTCCTCCTCTTCGACCCGTTCCGGGTGACGGCGGTTCCAGTACTGGGCGTACGCCCAGCCGACGGGGACTATCAGAAAGATCAGCGCAAAGATGACCACTGCGGTCCACAGCGCGAGAGCGCTTCGCGCCATGTCGTGGACGAGCCCTACAACCACTACCAAAAGAATGAGGATCAATCCAGCCCTGTGCCAGGGACTGGGAGGGCCGTACTTCAGGAGCCGGCCGAGCGGACCCTTGTTGAATACCGAGTAGAGCGCTCGCGTCGGAGCTGACATCTGTTTGGCGTTCGGACCCGAGTCGCTAGCGCCGTTAGTGCCCCCGGGGCGCTGCTCACTGGGGTCGCCTCCCGCATATCCTCGTGTCGGCATACGTGAGTCCATTCCGTCCGAGTCCGTCGGCAGGCTAACACGGCAACTTGATCCCTTCGCAGACTGGGGACGGCCGGTTTCTCCCCGAGGCGACCGGGTCGATCCTGGAAGGAAGCCTGACCGGGGTTATCCCCCATAGGGTTGGCTCACTGGGCGTAGTATCAATTAGCGATGGCGCGGCGCTCTACTTCCACTTCGGCGTTCGGGGTGTCCAAGCGGGAAAGCCACGACGCCAGCGGCTTCTACTCCAGGTTCGCTCCTCCGGATCTGTCCGAAGAATCGGAGGTGGCCGACCACAGGGCGATCGATGAGCTCTTCGCCGGCGACGCCCGACGCATGGACGAGGTGCCCGACTCGTCGGTCGCTTTGGTCGTCACCTCACCGCCGTACTTCGCCGGCAAAAGCTACGAGGAGGCGCTGGGCGAAGACGGCGTCCCGGCCACCTACCTAGAGTATCTCGAACTTCTGCGGCAGGTGTTCGCCAGGTGCGTGCAGAAGCTGGAACCTGGTGGTCGCATAGCGGTCAACGTTGCCAATCTCGGCCGGCGACCTTACCGGTCGCTGTCGGCGGACGTGATTGCCATCTTGCAGGACGACCTGAGACTGCTTTTGCGGGGGGAGATCATCTGGGTCAAGCAGAGAGGCTCGTCGGGTTCGTGCGCGTGGGGTAGTTTCCAGCGACCGGCTAACCCGGTGCTGCGAGATCTCACCGAAAGGGTGATCGTGGCGAGCAAGGGCCGCTTCGACCGTGCTGTCTCGGCGAAGGAGCGCTTTGCGCGCCGGCTGCCGTCGGAGGTGTCGATGACCCGAGATGACTTCATGGAGGACACCCTCGACGTGTGGGAGATCCCCGCTGAGAGCGCCACTCGTGTCGGCCACCCGGCCCCTTTCCCTGTAGAGCTTCCGGCTCGCCTGATCGACTTATACACCTATCGGGGCGACTTAGTGCTCGACCCGTTCGTCGGGTCGGGTACGACGGCTGTAGCGGCGATCCGGACGGGACGCCACTATGCCGGCTACGACGTCGACCAGACGTACATCAGCTTGGCCGAGAAGCGGATCGACGCCGAACGCGAGGCGCTTGCGCGCGAGACGGCGACACCGCGGCTGCCTCTGGCGGTCGGGGCGGCGCCCGCCGGCGACGGCGAACGACGCTTGTTGCGCGCGCTAAAAGATGGCCTAGCCGCCAAAGACGTCGCCCGCCTGGCCGTCGAGCTCGCCGGCTTCACCGACGTTCGCGCAGGCCGGCGCCAAGCGGGAGGGCTATCCGTCGACTTCACCGGCTGCGACGCTAAAGGGAAGTTATGGTGTTTCGACGTAGCCGGGAGCTTCACAACTTATCGGGGTGGCTTGAGGCGGGCGGACACGCTTTGGAAAGCTCTGGCCAAAGCGGCTGTTCTGCGAGAAGCCGGCGGCGGGCCGCTGGTGTTGCTGACCACTGGCGTTCCTGCGAACGGGGCCGGGGCGGACGCCTTGAAGCAGATGGTCGGCCCGGCAAGGCCCATCCATGCCGTCATCGACATGCTCGAAACAACGGATCGCGAGAGACTCCGTAGCCTCTGCGGAGGCAACGGCACTTAGACGACTCGGGGACCGTCGTCGACTAGGAGAGCGATCCTCCGACCTCCTTCGACAGGATTTCCTCGATGCGCTCCGAGGTTGCTTGGTGCCCGCTCCGGCCGGATCCGGCTGCGAGCAGGTGCAGCTTTGCGTGATCGTCCGACCCTCCCAGATACTGACCGATTGCATCGCGTGTGAGGTTGGAGACCCTGGGGCCACGTCGCTTCGACTCGTGGCGCAAACGGGCGTCGAGGTCATCTGGCAATTTCACCGTCGTTCGCCTCACGGTACTCCAACATACGATTTTACTGCTATGACGGATGGTTCGCAGCTTCGAGCGCTCCCCGGTTGGATCGACGGTCTTTGCGTACGTGGTGAGGCGTTCGCGCCCACCCGGCGGAGGAAAGATCACGGGACGCTCACATTTTCCTAATGAACGGCTCACACGCCGGGCCGATCATTGGAGCCATGTTCGCCAAGGCGACTCTGGTAGGTGTCGTATTTATGCTTCTCATGGCCGGGTGCGGTGACGCCGGGTTGACACATCCGCTTTCCAGCGGCGGGAACACTGTTGTTTCTAGCGGCGGGCATGCTGTTGAGGTCGCGGTCCGGGCGGGATCCCCGATGGCGCTGACCGCACCCATAAACGGATCGAACCTGGATTACTCCGGGGTCGCGGAGGATTTCGCCGCACCCGGGGTGATCACCGACTTGCAGGACTATCGGGGCGGAACGATCCGGTACCCGGGCGGAGCAATCGCGAACTACTGGAACTGGCAGAGCGGATCGGTCAACCAGCCCGCAACCACCTCCGGCACCGGCAAATCCAAGCCCGGTCGGGTCCGCGACTACGGCTTCACCTTGCAGACCCTGCGAGGCATCGTCGGGGAGACCGGGGCCATTCCCGTCTTCGACCTCAACCTGCTCACCTCCACCTTGTCTAACCAGCTACTGATGTTGCACACCGCCCAGAGCATGGGGATCCCGGTGCGCTATATCGAGCTGGGCAACGAGTTCTACCTGAACACGAGCAGTTACCTGAAGAGGTTCCCGACCGCAGCCTCCTATGTCCGTACCGTGGTGCAGTGGGCGCCGGCGATCCGGGCTGCGTTTCCCGACGCCCAGATCGCCGCCGTCGGGTCTCTCCCGCAGAGCACGGCACGCGAGAAGTCCTGGAACTCCACCTTGCTCTTGGTCGCGGGCGCGGACATCAACGCGGTTACGCTGCACGATTACTTCTCTCCGCTGGGCAAGGACCCCACTCCGGCGCAGGTTCTTGCCGCTGCTCAGACCAGCTGGCGATCCACCCAGCAGGTCATGGCGGCCATTCCCAGCCGGTACCGGATCTGGTTTACCGAGTTCAACCTGTCCCTGCAGGGCCTTTCGGGCGGGGAACCGCCTCGGGGTACCACCTGGCTCCACGGGCTCTACGTGGCTGAGACGATGTCCCTGTTCGACCAGTCACCCCGGGTGCAGCTAGACGACTACTGGGATCTGTTCGGCACCTCCTCCACGGGTGCCTTCACCTCAGGCCCGGCTCCCCAACCGACGGTGGCGGGAGAGGCGCTGATGCTCTTGACCAACGCCTCCGTCCAGGCGAACAGGGTCACGCCGCTCTCCTTCAGCACAGCGACCTCCCTGCCAGGTGGCGCTGCTGGGGTGACCGGGGTGTCTTTCGACGGTCCGAACGGCACTCGAACGGTCCTGATCAACCTGACCGACCAGGCCGTCACCATGCCCGCCGGCAAAGGGACCGGCCTGTCAGCGGGGGCTTCCACCGTGTCCGTCAGCGGTGCCCCTACCACGACCGTCTCGGGCCTGAGCCACGCCACCGGCCTCCTAGGCTCCACGATCACCCTGCCGGCCTACGCGATCGTCGGGGTCGGATTCACCGGCCCGACGGCGGCGAAGACCTAAATATCTGCGGAGGCCCGTCCATGTCACCGCACCGATCCGTCAGCTCGATGCTGGTGGCGATGACGTGATCGGAGATCAACTGTCGCGTAGTGCCTGGACGGGGTCTTGATGGCTGTGGTGTCCTTCGCAGCGAGGACGGTGTCGAAGCAAGCGGTGACCTTGGCGTCCGGATCGGGGATGACTGGGGTGGCGGCGTTCGACTGCTTGGCGAGGAAATCCGCTCTAGTCGGTCCTGACCTTCGTGGCGACGGGTCGACTTCATGGTGTTCGAGCGCCCTCCAGGCGCTGGGTTAGCTGCCTAGCCAACTCGCAAGGTACTGCTCCGGGGCGTTACGGCGAACTCGTCAACCGCATCGTGATCGGCTTCGAAGATCCCGCCCGGCCTGCTTGTGGTTCCCAGACATACAAGGGCCCGGGCCATCGCTGGCCCGGGCTTGTGGCACACCGGTTGGTGTGAGCACACAGCGTGGAGGTGGCGGGAATCGAACCCGCGTCCTTCGATGACTCAACGGGCCTTCTCCGAGCGCATCTGGTGGCTTTATGTCGGGCGCCTCGCTCGCCACCAGCAGCGGCGAGGAGCCTTAGCCGGCTTAATTTCCCCGGTGGTCCGCCAGCGATACCACCAGGTGAGCCCTACTTGATGACGCCCGGACCCGACCCGCAGGGCTGGGGTCGGACGGACGGGCTATTTCTTAGACAGCCAGTGCGAGCTGAGGCTCGGCATTTGTTTTGGTTTTCAGGCTCTTTAACGTGGTTCCTGAGACCACGGCTCGCTTCTCCCGAATCGACAACCGAAGTCGAAGCCAGTCACCCCCATGTCAAGTACCAACACCTCTGATCCTACAGGATCTCTAGCTGTATGGGGGAGAGACGCCGGTCGGGTTTTCTGGCTAGGAGCGGGCCTGGCCTGCCACGTGCCTTCCGAACGCGAGGCGTTGACCGCCACTACGCATCAGCGACTCTAAATCTCGGAGTAGTACAGCGCCTTGGGTGTGGCCGTCGGCTACTACGAGCACGACTTTTGCGTCGCCCATGCGTCCTGCGACACTGAGAGCATCCTCGTCGGGAGTGGACCCAATGGCCGAGGCGATCGGCATGGCGAAGTCTATGGGTCTCGCTACATCCCATTGGGGGTAAGGGACGCCGGCTAGAAGGTCGCCTAGCAGAACCCCGCCGTAACCGCCGTTCCAGTCTCGGAGCAACCACACCCACCCGGGTCGCGCCGCACCGTAGGCTTCGACGAAGCTGCGTACCGTGATCCAACCCGGGGCTTCCCCGACCGGTCGCATCACGTCGGCTATGCGCACTCCCTCAAGCGCACGGCGAGCGGAGCCTTCCGAAAGCTCTGCACGCGCCGACACCAAAAGCCACCACCCGACGAAGCCTACGACGAACCCGTCGAGAACGCTTTGAGAGCGCTCCGTGGCCACGAACCCAGCCAGCACTATCCCAGCTCCGAGAATCATCCCCGCCCACGCAGCGATCTGCGTTGCTTTCCAGCGGTCCCTTCCCATGATCCAGATGACAGCGTGCAGTACCCGACCGCCGTCTAGAGGAGACGCAGGAAGGATATTGAAGATAGCAAGGACAATGTTGATCCACGCCAGCCACCCGAGGGCGGCTACCGCAAGGGCATCGCCGCCTGCGTGGGCGCCTGAAGTGCCGATCAACGCTGAGCGCGCAAGCCACAGTGCGCCGCCCAGGGCGGCGCTCGCTAGAGGCCCCACACCTGATACGAGAAGCTCGGTAGTCGGGGAAGGACTGTCACCCTCTATCCTCGTGACACCTCCCATCCAGCTCAAGGTGATCCCATCGACGGTCAGGTGCCTTCTACGTGCAACAACCGCGTGACCTAGCTCGTGCAGGAGCACCCCAAGAAGGAGGCCGAGCGCGGTCAGGACGCCGGCGATCTCATAGGCCAGGTTCGAATATCCAGGCGCATCGACCACGAACCTGCTCTTCGCCAAGCCGGTAGCGACTAAAGCGACCATCACCAGCAGGCTCCAGTGAAGTCCGACTTTGACTCCTGCAACGCGTCCCAGCCGGATCGTGTCGGTCATGGCTTCCAGGCTATTGCGCGCCCGGGGAGTAGCGGGTTGGCAGCCGCGGGATTCTCAGCTTATTCTCGGATTGTCGGCAAGCTCTCGGGTTGTCGGCGGCAAGGGCTCTATAGGAACTCTCTGCTGGAGCGCTGGGCGCTGGCGCTCGCCCGGCGTGCTTCCATATCGGCGTCCCTTGCGGCTATGGCGTGGCGTTTGTCGTAGAGCTTGCGTCCTCGTGCCAGGGCAAGCTCCACTTTCGCTCTGCCCTGCTTGAAGTAGACGGCGAGGGGTACCAGGGTCAGCGAGTCCTGGTTGGTCTTCTGCGCCAGGTGATCGATCTCGCGATGGTGCAGCAAAAGCTTGCGGCGCCTGTCGGGATCGACGCTGCCGAAGCCATTCGCAAACAGGTATGGGGGTACGTGCACCCCATACAGCCAAACCTCCCCATCTTGGACACGTGCGTAGCTGTCCCTCAACTGTGCTTTGCCTTCGCGCAGTGACTTGACTTCACTGCCGGCGAGGACGAGGCCGGCTTCTAGAGTCTCGACGATCTCGTAGTCGTGACGGGCGCGACGATTCTGGGCGACAGTTCGATTCTGGGGATCAACAGGCCCCTTTTTTGCCGTCTTTGCCATGTCGAGACCACGGTAGCGTCGTCTGCGTGCTCGTGATCAGAAAACAGGACCTGCAGCAGATATTCGCCCAAGCCCTCGACGGTTACCCCCTCGAGGTTTGTGGCCTGCTCATCGGCGCTGAAACTACCCCCACACCGGTCCATGTAGGTGGGGGGTCAGGGGTCACCAGCGCTTCGCAGCAACCCGCCGTCAAAGAGGAAGCTCAGCCGGGAGCACAAGAAGCAACCGCGTACGTCGAGCTTGTGGTAGCCACTGATAACATCGCTGAGTCATCAAGGGTCTACGAGATCGCTCCTAAAGCTCTACTTCAGGTTGATAGATTGGCTGAGGAGCGGGGTTCGCAGATCCTCGGGGTATACCACTCCCACACCCACACCGAAGCTAAGCCGTCCCCGACCGACATAACTCAGGCTCCTGACCCGGACTGGCACTACGTCTTGGTGTCACTTCGAGATGTCCACCCTGCTTTGAGGAGCTGGAAAATCGAAGGCGGGAAGATAGAAGAGGAAAAGGTGGTTGTAAAATGGTGAGCTAGGAGGTCGTATTTATGTCCGTAGAAGTTCGTGTGCCAACCGTTCTGCGTCCGGCTACTGGCGGAGCAGCTGCTCTGCCAGCTGAGGGCGACACCGTGGGTGAGGTCTTCGACGATCTCATCGAACGGCATCCAGGCCTCAAAGGGCAGCTTTTGACCGACGCCGGAGAACTGCACCGGCACCTCAATGTTTTCCTCAACGACGATGACATTCGCTACCTAGGCAAGCTGGACGCCAAAGTCGCCGACGGTGACACCCTCACCCTGATGCCGGCTGTGGCGGGAGGAGCCCTGTGATGGCCCGGTACGAAAGTGTGTTGGACCTCATCGGCAACACGCCTATGGTCGACGTCAGCTCTTTGAGTCCGAACCCGCGAGTTGCCATAGTCGCCAAGCTCGAAGGTTGGAACCCTGGAGGGTCGGTAAAAGATCGTGCCGCCCTGTCCATGATCCAAGATGCCGAGAAGGACGGTTCGCTCAAACCGGGCCAGCAGATCCTCGAGTCGTCGTCGGGTAACACCGGGATAGCCCTTGCGATGATCGCCCGGGTTAAGGGTTATCCGATCAAGATAGTGCTACCCGAGAACGTTTCCATCGAACGCCGCCAGCTACTTGAGACTTGGGGGGCGGAGATTATCGACTCGCCAGGCTCCGAGGGTTCGAACGGGGCTATGCGCCGAGCGCAGGCGCTGGCCGCCGAGCACCCGGACTGGTGGTTCCCCTACCAGTACGCGAACCCGGCCAACCCGAAGGCTCACTACGAGGGTACGGGCCCTGAGATATGGCGTGACTGCCCCGAGATCACCCATTTCATTGCGGGTTTAGGCACCGCCGGGACGCTCATGGGAGTCGCTCGCTTCTTAAAGGAGCGCAACCCTTCTATACAGGTGTGGGCGGTGCAGCCTCCGGCCGGCGAGATGGTCGACGGTCTAAAGAACTTAGACGAAGGTTTTATACCCCCGGTGTTCTTGGAGAACGACGGTTACGACCTACTCGACAGGAGCAAGGTGGTAGGTCCGAGGGAGAGCATCGAATGGACCAGGCGTCTCGCTGATGTTGGGATCTTTGCTGGCATCTCATCAGGTGCGATCATGGCGGCTGCGGTCAAATGTGCCGCCGAGATTGACGAGGGAGTTATCGTCACCATCGTCTGCGACGGCGGATGGAAGTACCTTTCCACAGGAGCTTGGACCGACGACATCGACACCGTCACAGAGAGGGCCAAGAGGGTCATCTACTTCTGATCTTCTCTACCGCCGGGCAAACAGTCCGAATCTGCGGTTGTAAACCTTGTGTCGCCACCATTAGCAGGCTCTGCTGTAGCGTTATGGCTTGAGGTATGCCGCCGAACCGGCCGACTTGAAGAGGAATGCGCCTGTGAGAGACGACACCAAAAGGCTTGACGGACGTAGCCTCGGGGACTTGCGGCCGGTTGAGTTCGAGAGAGACTTCACTGCCTTTGCGGCCGGCTCGGTCCTTGTAAGGATGGGTCGGACGGTCGTGCTTTGTACTGCGTCGGTGGCGGAAGAGGTTCCTCGCTGGCTGAGAAACACCGGAAGCGGCTGGGTCACGGCCGAATACTCGATGCTTCCGGGGTCCTCTCCGGACCGTGTCGCCCGAGAAGCGGCAAAGGGAAAGCAGTCCGGCCGAACACAGGAGATTCAACGTCTAATAGGCCGCTCCTTGAGGGCGGTGACAGACCTCGAAGCTCTAGCCGAGACCCAGATCACCCTGGACTGTGACGTCCTGCAGGCGGACGGAGGAACCCGGACGGCCAGCATCTGCGGGGCTTACCTGGCTCTCCACGACGCGTGCAGCCGCCTCGTCGCAGCGAAGAGGCTGGAGAGGCATCCGCTGAAGGAAGCTTGTGCAGCCGTGTCAGTCGGCAGGGTTGGGGGAGAGGCCATGCTAGACCTGGCTTACAGTGAAGACAGCCGAGCCGAAGTGGATATGAACGTAGTGATGACTTCATCAGGGCGCTTCGTTGAGATCCAGGGCACTGCTGAGGGAGCTCCCTACGGCCGCTCTGAGCTTGACGAGCTTCTTTCCCTGGCTGAATCGGGTATAAAACACCTGCTCGACGCACAGACGGCTCTTTTAGCGGACCCACCCCCAGACCGTCCGGTGTGACCAGACCAGCCTTCGTCCTGGCGACCGCTAACAAGGACAAAGCGGCGGAGATAACAGCCATACTGGGACCTCAATTTGAGCTCTTGGCCCGACCGGCTGACCTCAAGGAGGTTGACGAGACGGGCGCCACTCTTGAAGATAACGCTCGCCTTAAGGCTAAAGCCCTTGTAGATGCCACCGGCTTGCCGGCAATCGCCGACGACACCGGTCTGGAGGTCGATTCCCTGGGCGGGCGCCCCGGCGTGCGCTCGGCGCGCTACGCGGGCGACAACGCCACCTACGCAGATAATGTCGCCAAGCTACTGCTGGAGATGGGAGCGAACCCACAACGCGCCGCTCGCTTTAGAACGATCGTCGTAGCCTTGTGGCCCGACGGGCGTGAGATCGTCGCCGAAGGCTCGGCTCAGGGTTCTATTGCCACCGAGATCCGAGGCTCGCAAGGGTTCGGCTACGACTGCGTGTTCGTGCCCAGCGACGGCGACGGGCGGACTTTTGCGGAGATGACCAGCGCAGAGAAGAACGCCCTATCTCACCGCGGTAGGGCTTTGCTAGCTCTGCAGGATCGGCTAGAGAAAGACGCGGTCATCCCGGACGCAGGTAGGGGCACCTTTTGGGGTGACGGTCTCGGAGATCCCCGCAGCTCAGGAGCCGCTATCGGCGATAAAAGTCCTGCTCATCCGGTTGACCGGCAAGACGACAGAAGCTCCGAAGCAGCGGGGGTGGCGAAGCGAAAGAGGCGGGGTATAAGCAAGATACTGCCGAGGCCGGTGTGGCAGGTCGGGCGGCTGTTGATAGTTGCACTATTGATCGAGTACTTGGTCGTCCCCCAGCTTGCCGGGCCGCGCAAGGTGATCCATTTGATCGCCGAGGTAAACCCGCTTTTGTTGCTAGCAGGAGTGGGCCTTGAGGCGGCGGCGATCCTCGCTTACGGGCGCCTTACCGCGTCGATCCTGCCCTCCGCTAGCCGCCTCAAGTTCTGGACGATCGTACGCATCGAAATGACCACCCTCTCCGTGAGTCATTGCACTCCCGGTGGTTCGGCCGCCGGGACGGCTCTCGGGTACCGGCTCATGACACAGTCGGGGGCGCAGCCCGGTGACGCGGGCTTCGTGCTGGGCGCTCAGGGGATCGGCTCGGCTGTGGTACTCAACGTCATCTTGTGGGTGGCGTTGATAGTGTCCATCCCGGTTTGGGGTTTTTCGGCGCTCTACCTCCTCGCCGCTGGAGTTGGCATAGTGCTGCTTGGGCTGTCCGCAGCGCTGGTGTATGCCCTGACGAGGGGCGAGCAGCGAGTCGGGGACCTGATCGAGCGGCTAGCTCTCAAAGCCCCGTTCATCAACGCAGTCGCATTGCGCAAGGCGTTCGGGAACCTGGCCAGGCGGTTGGCTGTCCTTGGAGGTCACCGCGACGTTATGGGTAGGGCGCTGATGTGGGCGTCGCTCAACTGGCTTCTGGATGCGGGCTCGCTGTTCGTGTTCGTTGGTGCGTTCGGGCACTGGGTGAATCCGGATGGCCTGCTGGTAGCGTACGGTCTGGCGAACGTCTTGGCGGTGATCCCCATAACCCCGGGCGGTTTAGGGGTTATTGAAGCGACCTTGACGACGCTACTGGTGGGTTTCGGCACCCAACGAGGGGTAGCCACCCTGGGAGTTCTCGTCTATCGCCTTTTCAACTTCTGGGCGCCGATACCCCTCGGCGGCATCACCTACCTTTCGCTCCAAGTCGACAAACCAGGCCCTGACGGATCCAAACCGTGGCCGATCCGAACTTTCAGGCGCCTAGTCAGGGCACAGCACCAACCCAGAGGAGAAGCCGACTCCGAGCGGGAAGCGGACACAACTAACCGAACACAAAGCGGAGCGGTAGATCCACTAACCTGACCGCTGTCCGAGGTACGAAGCGGTCTTAAAGCAGGCCCCAGAAGCGGCGGAGTCAGAACAATCAAGAAGCTTTACAGACGAATTGTGTTCCGAGCCGGCTTATTCGGCATCGCCTCATGCATTGCGGTCTTGGTCCCGCTGTGCGCACAGCCGCTAGCCGCCCAGGCTGCCGGGACTACTACCACCACTACTACGACCCCGACGACTACCACTACCACTACCACTACGACCCCGACCACCACCACTACAACCCCGACCACTACCACTACAACCCCGACCACCACCACTACAACCCCGACCACCACCACTACAACCCCGACGGCGGCGTCCCCGTCGGCGCTCGGCTACTGGCTTATCGGGTCGGATGGCTCGGTCTACCAGCGCAGCGCCACCAACTTTGGCGGCCTGGAAGGCATGGCGCTGAACGCTCCGATAGTCGGCGGCGCGTCGACTCGTAGCGGGCTCGGCTACTGGCTGGTCGGGTCGGACGGTGGGGTGTTCAGCTTCGGCGACGCTCAATTCTACGGTTCTATGGGTGGCGTCAAGTTGAACCAGCCGATCGTGGGCATGGCGGCCGACCCGGCGACAGGGGGTTACTGGCTGGTCGCAGCTGACGGAGGGGTTTTCTCGTTCAACGCGCCCTTCTACGGTTCTATGGGTGGCGTCAAGTTGAACCAGCCTGTCGTCGGTATGGCGGCCACTCCCGACGGCGGCGGTTACTGGCTGGTAGCGGCCGACGGGGGTATCTTCAGCTTCGGCGACGCGAAGTTCTACGGGTCTACTGGCGATATCAAGTTGAACCAGCCGATCGTGGGCATGGCGGCCGACCCAGCGACAGGGGGTTACTGGCTGGTAGCGAGCGATGGGGGCATATTCTCCTTCAACGCTCCGTTCTACGGGTCCACCGGTGGAATGACCCTCAACGCTCCGGTGGTTGGGATGGTGGCCTCTCCGCAAGGTACCGGGTACTGGCTTGCTGCCCAGGACGGCGGTGTGTTCACCTTCGGCTCCTTGCCCTTCCTCGGGGCGGCCAACGAGCCAGCAGGTGCCGCTCCGATCGTCGCGATGGTAGGAACCGGGACGGGTCTGCCGTTCCCCCCCGGGGCGACGGGCTTCGACGTTTCGCAGTATCAGTGCCCGGCTTACCCCCAAAGCGTCTCCGGCTTGCCGTCGGCTTCTAGCGAGCTGGCGATCGTGCAGGTGACCGGAGGTGCCATAAATCAGGCCCAGCCACCGTCGTGCTATCCGCTTGAGGCCCAGTGGGCGGGACCGAACATGTCGGTATACATATTTATGAACCCTCTGCCGTCACCGGCTCCGCCCGAATCGATGAGCGGGCCGGCCGGGAACTGCGAGGCGAGCGACGCCAACTGCGAAAGCTACAACTTCGGCTTCTACTGGGCGGAGCACTGGGTGACCTACGCTAGGTCAGAGGGGACGAACCCGAGCCTGTGGTGGCTTGACGTCGAGACCGGAGGTGGTTGGAGCGCTCAGAGCCCACAGAGCAACTCCCTGGTGATCGCCGGTGCGGTAGCTGGTCTGAGAGCGATGGACGTGGAGCCGGGCATCTACTCCGACTACTTTCAATGGTCCGCTATTACCGACAACATGGTGAGCTTTCCGGGGATTTTCCTTTGGTCACCGGGTGGTGGTAACCCCACCGGGGGAACCTACAGTGCCCAGAGTATCTGTGACGGTACCGCTGGCCCGGACTACGCTCCTTTCGCAGATGGAAACATAGTCGTAGTCCAGTACGGACTTTCCGGTAACGGATACACGGGTCCACCGAGCCAGTACCTGATGGACTATGCCTGCAACCTGACAACAGGAAGCTAAACACCCCCTGCGGAAGGGGGCCGGCTCAAGCTTCTAGCGCCTCGCCGAAGCGGTCACGCGGTGTGCGGGCGAGAGGACTCGAACCTCCACCCCTTGTGAGGACCAGGACCTAAACCTGGCGCGTATGCCAATTTCGCCACGCCCGCAACAAACCCAATTGTAGCTCCTCCGGGCGGCCCTTCCACGCCGTTGCTGCCCGAACGCACCCACGAAGGTGTGCGGAAACTTCGTGTTTGCGCGCAATACGGCACCCCCATCCGTGGCTTCGGACATTTCGCCGCGTAGCGTAGCTTTCCGGTCGCCTCAGCGCTGCCGCGAGGCCGTCGACAAACTCCATGACCTAACAGTGGGATGAAGGATCAGGAGATAACTTTGTCGCAGAGGACCAGACGTGGATTCCGAGTGGCGGTGGTGGCCGGCCTTTTGTCGGCTACGACGCTCGGTGCTATTCCCGGTGCTCCGACGCCGTATGCGCAGGCGCTGCCTTCACAACTTACGATAGTCGGGCACGGTTGGGGCCACGGCCGCGGGATGGGACAATACGGTGCGTTGGGATACGCTCTCGACGGTTGGGGCTATCAGCAGATCCTCGCCCACTACTACGGGGGCACAGTGTTGAGCTCTTACAACCCTGTGAACATTCCCGTCAACCTCTACGAGCTTTACGGCGCTTCGAGCGTGGCTGTCTCTTCCTCATCGGGCTCCACATTGGTGGTCGATGGGCTGGCAACCAACCTCACTTCAGTGACTATCAACCGGGCTAGCACAGACCAGACGGTCTACGCAAGCGGGGGCGGAGACGTTGTCGTAGACGGGCCCTGGTCGAACGGCTCGACCAGGACCTTCGCCGGTTCGATCGTCGTTAAAGCGGCCAGTCCCGACGTGTTGAACGTCGTCCCCCTTGAGCAATACGTCGCCGGAGTAGTGCCCTACGAGTCGCCTGCCAGCTGGCCGGCGGCTGCCCTTCAGGCGCAGGCTGTCGCAGCGCGATCGTATGCCCTTTCTTACACCGACGGGGGAAGCGTCCCTATCTGCGATACCACCGCATGTCAGGTATACGGCGGCGTCTACACGGGATGGGCGAGCGCAAACAGCGACCAGGCGGTATCATCGACCGCCTACCAGGTGCTCGACTGCGGATCCGACGCCGCCTGCGGATCGCCAGGTCAGGTGGCCTTCACCGAGTTCTCTTCGTCCACGGGTGGCTATACCGCCGGTGGTGTTTTCCCTGCGGTCGTAGACGCCGGCGATGCAACTCCGTCTAATCCGAACCACGACTGGACTGTGACTGTAACCACGGCTCAGGTGGAGCAGGCATTTCCTTCGGTCGGTGTCCTACAGGCCATCAACGTGACGCAGCGAAACGGTCTCGGAGACCTTGGAGGCCGGGTGTTGCAGATGCAACTCACCGGCACGGGCGGGACGTTGACT
Source organism: Actinomycetes bacterium (assembly GCA_021799445.1). Lineage (GTDB taxonomy): Bacteria > Actinomycetota > Acidimicrobiia > Acidimicrobiales > Palsa-688 > JAJZAM01. The sequence goes on along the minus strand of JAJZAM010000028.1, from coordinate 3,150 downwards.
ATCACGGGCGACCAGTTCGAATGGGGTCTCGGTCTAAAATCCAACTGGTTTGCGATAACCAACTCCTCGCCGGCACAGTCGGCACCGTTAGCGTCGCCAGCGGTAGCACAAACCCCGACCACCGACAGCGGATATTGGGTAGTCGACTCAAACGGTTCGGTGATGCCTTTCGGCTCGGCTCCTTACTACGGCTCTATGGCAGGCGTCCATCTCAACGCTCCGGTAATCGCGATGGCGCCCACCGCTGACGGGCACGGGTATTGGTTGCTCGGCTCGGACGGTGGGATCTTCACTTTCGGCGACGCCCGGTTCTACGGGTCGACAGGCAACATGGTGCTGAACAAGCCGGTCGTGGGAATGGCTCCAACCGCGGACGGGAATGGGTACTGGCTCGTAGCTTCGGACGGCGGGATCTTCACTTTCGGCGACGCACCCTTCTACGGGTCAACCGGTTCCAACCCTCCGCCGTATCCCGTGGTCGGAATGGCGCGCACCCCGGACGGGGGAGGCTATTGGCTGGTAGACTCGATGGGTCAGGTGTTCGCTTTTGGTGACGCCGGGTTTTACGGCTCGCTGTCTTCGATAGGCGTGGTGCCGGACTACCCGATCGTGGGGATGGTTCCCACTTCCGACGGCAAAGGCTATTGGCTAGTAGGTGCAGACGGCGGGATCTTCAGCTTCGGCGACGCCGGTTTTGTCGGGTCGTTAGGCGGTAAAGGAATCCTCGACATCGTGTCGGTGACAGCCACTCCCGACAATGGAGGTTACATGGTGATCACCAGCACCGGAGCCATCTACACGTTTGGCGACGCGACCTCTTACGGGGACCCTGCCCTTAACGTTCCCGGGTGGTCTGGTCGTGCCATCGGCGTGTTCGACGACGCCGGTTGATCGGCGGCAAAGAAAGGTCACGGGACGGCTTTGTCAGGTCCCGACAGGTTCCTCGGATGAGATTGAGAGGCGTTGCGAGATCCTGGCTGGCACGAAGATCAGTCCCGTTTGGCTGTTGCGAGTTATGACGCTCAGTGTGTGCTGCTGTTCTTGCCAGTCATAGACCGTGTACTCGTCGTAGCTGGTTATGCCGACCGTGACGGGGTAATCTCCGTCGAGGAGCGGCATCGAGGCGAAGCTGAATACGAACTCCCCGCTGCCAGGCCTGACCTCTATCTCGGCGGGTGACAGCTTGGTACTGGCGGTGAAAAGGACGACGCCTTTGTTGTCGTAGACAGTTACGGACGGTACGACGTCCCTAAAAGTGGCAGTTGAGTTGTAGCCTATGACTACTTCCATGGCAACCCCGGTCTCCACGTAAGATTTCCCAGCGCTGTGGGCGGGTTCAAAATGTACGTAAGCTATCGAAAGCTTGGACTCGCCCGCGGGAGAGGTGCTTTCACCGTCTGCGAACATGGAGTCGTCACGTTTCGCATTATCGTTGTTGCTGCCTGCGCTAGTGGCATGAGAGTTGGCGGATGCACTAGCGGGAGGAGATTCCGACGTGTCGGTGGCAGAGGAATCGCCAGGTGTCGGGTCGGCCTGGGCGAGTTTGAGCATCTCTGTCATCTCCCCGGCGTCGAGATATGATTGGCGGCGTAACAGATGCTCTCGGTAGGAGCGCACAGCCTCCGCGGGGCTTCCCAACCCGACGAGTGAACCGTGGTCTAGCACAGCGGCCCTGTCGCAGACCTGACGTACGAGGTCAGGTGAGTGGGTGACCACTACTATCGTGCGACCTTCACGCTGGAACTGACGTACCCGGTCGAAGCACTTCCTTTGGAAAAGCTCGTCGCCGACAGCGAGGACCTCGTCGACTATGAGGATGTCGGGGTCCATGTGAACCGCTACGGCGAAGCCCAGCCGTACGTACATCCCCGATGAATAATACTTTACCTGGTTGTCTATAAACTGCTCAAGTTCGGCGAAAGCAACGATGTCGTCGAAGCACTTGTCCACATACTTCCTGGACATGCCGAGAAGCGAAGCGTTTAGATAGATGTTCTCGCGGCCGGACATAGCCGGTTGGAACCCCGCTCCTAGCTCAAGAAGGGCAGCAACTCGCCCTCTGGTCATGATCTCACCTGACGTGGGTTGAATGATCCCTGCGGTGCACTTCAGTAGGGTCGACTTGCCGCTACCGTTGTGGCCGAGCAGACCGAAAGTCTGACCTTCTTGGATTTCCAACTCGACGTTCTTGAGCGCCCAGAAGTCTTCGTAGGGCACTTTTCCCCAGTGAAGCATCCGCTCCTTGAGGGACGTGAACTGCTCGTGGTAAAGCCGGAAGTGCTTGGAGACTCCCCGGACTTCGATAGCTGTTGCCACGCCTTCGATCCTACCGGCACGCCGTCATGAGCAGCGATCACAGCTGCTCGGCGAAGTTCCCCTCGCGGTTGGCGAACACTGTAAGAGCGAAGAGCAGCAGCGCAAGGGAGAAGCCGATCACTGCGAGAAGCTGCCATCCGTACCACCAAAGTCCGGCGTGGTCAGGGAGGATGTGCACAGCAACCCCGCCGGCTCCCTTCGGTGACGTGACCGAATAGATCGCCCTTTGGAACGTCAGGACTATTGGGGTCACCGGATTGAGCCTATATAGCACGAAAAGCCATAGATAGTGTGAATGACCGAACTGTATTGGATCGCGTATCTGGGCGTAGGTGTAGACGATCGGAGTTCCCCAGAACCACACCTGAAGGCCGATGCCGAGCAGGTAGCCGACGTCGCGTAGCTTCACGTTGAGAGCCGCGAAGAGAATTCCTATGGCCGTAGCCAGCAGGACAAGGGCTACCATCGCTGGTATGAGCAGGGGTAGGTAGGCGACCGCCGGTCCGGAGCGGAAGGCGACCAGGAAAATAACCAGCACTATGGTCTGGAAGCCCATCTGTGTCAGAGCCGAACCGATCTGTGCGAGCGCAGGGATCTCTCTTGGAAAAGCCACTTTTTTGATTATTGGAGAGTTCCCGACAATCGACCCGCACGCCCCCGATACCCCCATGGAGAAGAAGTTCCATACCAAGGTTCCGCACATCAGGTAGATAGCGAAACGCGGTATGCCATTTTTCAGAATAAGCTGAAATACTACGAAATATACTACAAGGTTGATTGCGGGGTTCAGCATTGACCACAAGAACCCGAGGATCGAGTTCTTGTACTGGACGG
>JAJZAM010000190.1 GCA_021799445.1 Actinomycetes bacterium | reverse complement strand
TCCCGGGGCATCGAACGCTTCGGGGTTGGATCGCCGGCCGGCAGCGGCGGCGCAGATGAGAAGAAAGGCGGGAGCATATGACATTACCAGCGCGAGGCGGGCGGGGGCGCACCGAGCCGCTGTTTCGCGGCGTCGGCGTCGCGCTCGTTACCCTGTTCGACGCTGACGGCGGGCTCGACGCGAAGGCCTCCGCCGAGCACGCCGCGCGCCTAGTCCAGCTCGGAGTCGCAGCGGTGCTTGTCGCAGGGACGACAGGCGAGCCTGCGTCCCTCGAACCGGCCGAGCGGACAGCGCTTATAAGAGCGCTAAGACAAGAACTGCCTGAAGGCTGCGGGATCCCGATCATCGCCGGAACCGGCGGGCCTTCGGCCCGCCAAGCCGTGTCGTACACCGCCGCAGCGTGCGACGAGGGGGCCGACGCTGTGCTGGTGCTGTCGCCGCCAGGTGTGGACGACGTCCGCCCGTACTATGAGGCAGTAGCTGAGGCCGCCGCCGGCGTCGACGTTCTCGCCTACCACTATCCCGGCGCGTCAGCGCCGGGGATATCGTTGGCGCAACTCGCGGAGTTACCCGTCGTCGGTTGCAAAGACTCAAGCGGCGACGCCGCCAGGTTCCACCAAGAGCTCGCGCATTTCGACGGTTGGCTTTACACCGGTTCGCCGGTTCTCACCCTGCTAGCAGGGGCGATGGGTGCTCCCGGCGTCATCCTCGCCCTTGCGAACTTGGAACCCGAGCGCTGCGTTACAGCCTTCGGCGGTGACGTCGAAGCTCAGATGGCGGTAGTGCAGTCCCACCTGGAAACGATCTCCGAGTTCCCTGCGACCCTCAAGGAGCGTGTAGCTTCCCGCTTCGGCACGTCGCCGGTAGTGAGGATCGGACGAAACGGCCGTTAGCCACCGGGTTGGGTGACCAATAAAGCGTCAGGTCTGCTCTAGCACTATCACGTCGAGGCGTCGAGGGCCGTGAACGCCCTCGACGCGTCGCAGTTCGATGTCGCTCGTAGCTGACGGTCCCGACACCCAGGTGAGCGGCCGGGTGAAGTCGAGCGCTGCTACGGCGTCCGGGACGGAGGCAACGACCTGGCTGGTGTCGACCACGCAGAGGTGGTGGTCTGGCAGGAGAGTAGCCGCCCGACGCCCCTGGGCCGGGCCGCCGTCGAGGATCACGGTACCGGTCTCGGCGATAGCAACACGGCAGCCGGTGATCACGGCCCTGCAGGCGTCAAGTTCGCCGGCCGGGAGGTCGGCTCGGTCCGCGAGGATCTCTATCCCCGCCGGAAGCCAACGCTCGTCGATGTCGGCCGGAACGAGAACGGCCGGTCCTGCTGGGGAAGGACTGGAACCGGCAGGCAGGTCCGGCGGGTTGGCGAGGAGGTCCCCGAGAAGCACGGCGAGGTCCCCGGGTTTGCAGCGGTGCACGCGAGCGCGGTAATCGGCGACACGCTCGACGAACAGGTCGACCATGCCGGCATGCGCTGCGGGCTGGTGACCCGTTTTGGGGGCGTCCGTGGCGGTCGTGGCGTCGGGGGGCTCAGCAGGAATCTTCCGTTCCAGTCGCATCGAAGCGGATGTGGCAGCACCGGTTTGGGTGCGGGCCCACCAGGCCCTGAACGACTCGGCGGGTGGAAGAGGCGCGTCGCGTGTAGCCGTCCAGGCTCCGAGAGGGCCTGGGGCGAAGCGCAGACTTCCGGGCGAGTCGCCTGAGGCGCCTGTAGCAGCGCGGGCGGCCAGCTTGGCAGCGATAAGCAGGCGGGAGGCCACAGACCCGGATCGCTGGGCTCGCGCCAGGCGTTCGGGGTCGGAGAAAACCCAGGCGAGTAGGCGCATGGCGGTCGCCTCGCTCCCGGGCCAGGGCACAGAGCGCCGTGCGCGTTTCGATTCGACGGTGCGCCGGCGGAGCTCTATCAGCACGGCGGGGATGTCGATTTGGACAGGGCACACCTCTAGGCACGCCCCGCACAGGCTGGAGGCGAAAGGCAGGGAATCCGTGTCCGCCCCGGGGTCGAGGAGGGGAGTGAGCACAGCTCCTATCGGCCCCGGGTACACCGAACCGTAAGCGTGGCCCCCGGTGCGCTCGTAAACGGGGCAGACGTTGAGGCAGGCCGAGCAGCGGATGCAGGCGAGGGTTTGACGGCCGACCGGGTCATTGCGGATCTCTTCCCGTCCGTTGTCCAGCAGGATCAGATGGAAGTTCTTCGGTCCGTCGCCGGGAGTCACCCCGCTCCAAGTAGACGTGTAAGGGTTCATCCGTTCGCCCGTCGAGCTGCGGGGCAGCAGCTGCATGAAAGGGCCGAGGTCGGACACGCTAGCCAGGACCTTCTCCACGCCGACGACGGTGATCAACGTCTCGGGCAGAGTGACGCACATCCGGCCGTTGCCCTCTGATTCGACGACGCCAACCGTACCGGTCTCTGCGATGGCAAAGTTGGCGCCGGACACGGCGACTTGGGCTTCTAGGAATCGCCGGCGCAGGTAAAGCCGGGAAGCCTCCGCCAGGGAGGTCGGGTCAGAAGCCAGGTCAGGGCGGACTCCCGGCATGCGGGAGCGGAAGATGGCGCCGATCTCCTGGCGGTTGCGGTGGATAGCCGGCACCAGGATGTGCGATGGCCGGTCTTCGCCCAGCTGGACGATCAACTCCGCCAGGTCAGTCTCTACAGCCTCGATGCCGGCGTCGGCCAGCGCCTCGTTGAGGCCGATCTCTTGGGTGGCCATCGACTTGACCTTCACTACTTGTTTGGCACCCGCTTGCTTTGCGATTCGGGCGACGATGGCGTTGGCTGCGTCTCCGTTCGGCGCCCGGTGAACGTGACCGCCGCGGCGGGTGACCTCCGCTTCCAAACGGTTTAGAAGTTCGGGCAGGTTGGCGAGCGCCTCGTCTTTAGCCCGACGCGCTTGGCTGCGAAGGTCCTGCCAGTCGGGGACTTCGGCGACTGCCGCGGCTCGCTTCGTTCGGATGGTTGCCGTCGCCTGGCGCAGGTTGCGGCGCAGCTGAGCGTCGCTCAGAGCGTCGTGCGCCTCGGATGGAAACGCCCGAGCGTCGGGCCAGCGGCCTTTCACCGGGTCCCCGGTCCGGTCGATGCGAGGATCTCGGCCAAGTGCACGGTCCGGATCCCGTAGTGCTGGCGTGCCATGGAACCCCCCAGGTGCATGAGGCACGATGTGTCGGTAGCGGTGAGAACCTCGGCTCCGCTGGCTTTTACCGCGGCAACCTTGTCGGCGGCCATGGCTGCTGAGGTCTCGGCGTTCTTGATCGAGAAGGTACCCCCGAAGCCGCAGCACTGCTCTGAGCGTTCGATGTCCACTAGCTCAAGGTCTGTCACCGCACGCAGGAGGCGCAAGGGACGGTCGCCTATCTGCAGCAGCCGCAAGGAGTGGCAGGTTGTATGGTAAGCGACCCGGTGGGGGTAACAGGACCCCACGTCGGCGGTTCCGACCACGTCGAGCAGGGCCTCCGACAAGTCGACCACCCGGGGGGCGAGGTCAGCGACGGCGGTCGCAAGGCGGGCGGACTCCGCACCGGGTGCTGCCTCCGCCAAGTGCGGGTAGTGGTGTCGCACGGTCGCCGCGCACGATGCGGACGGCGCGACTACCAGGTCGTAGTCGGAGAAGGCTTCTACGAAACGGCGCAACATTGCGAGGGCTTCGCTCCGATAGCCGGAGTTGAGATGCATCTGACCGCAGCAGGTCTGCGCGATTGGGAACTCGACGTCCAGTCCCACCCGGCGCAGGACTTCAACTGTCGCTCGACCAACCTCTGGGAACAGGGTGTCGTTGAGGCAGGTGACGAACAGGGCGACTCGCATGGATACGCCTAACTCTAGGGAGACTCACGATAGCTTCGGGGATGGACACCCCCACCACGCCACAGTCTAAGACCCACAGTGAAACGTTGCAATAGTGGGTTCAGGCTCCCGTGCGGCTCACACCGGTCCGCCGAGACCTCGACGTGCCATTCGCTGAGACCGAATCGGCCTTCGCTGAAGCGGTGCGGTCTGAGGCCGGGGCGCTCGAAGAGCGCACGACGAGTTCCGGGTCGAAGCGTACCTCGCGGTGGGTGTGAGTGGCATCGGAGACTTCCTCCAGCAACAGCCGGGCGGCGCTGGCACCAAGCTCGTACTTAGGCTGGCGTACCGAGGTCAGCGACGGCGAAAGCATGGCCGCGAAGTCGATGTCGTCGTAACCGACGACCGAGATGTCGTCGGGCACCCGCACCCCCGCCTCCCTGAGTCCGCGCAGCACCCCCATCGCTGCCATGTCGTTGGCGCACACGACGCCGGTCGGAGCCGGCGAACCAGCCAGCACCCGAGCGACTGCACCCTGGCCGCCGGCGGCACTCAAGGCGGCGACAGGAACGTCGAGGATCGCGGTGTCGGGGTCGAAGCCGGCTCGCCGAGCGGCGCGCCGCACCCCGCGTCGCCGGTCAGCGCACTGGCGGATCTCGGTCGGGCCGTTAACCATGGCTATCCTGCGATGGCCCTGGCTGAACAGATGCGCCGCGGCCAGCTCGCCACCCCGCACGTCGTCAACAGCGACCGAGCAGAAGCCTCCCCCTGGACCGTGCCGGTCGAGGAGAATGACCCTGGTACCGTGTTCCTGCAACCGCACCAGGTGACCCAGGTCCTTATCCGCGGGGGTGATTATGACTCCTAGCACCCTCTGCTCTTCGACCAGGCGGAGGCAGCGCCTCTCCCGCTCGGCCGAGGCGTCGCTCGAAGAGACGA
>JAJZAM010000189.1 GCA_021799445.1 Actinomycetes bacterium | reverse complement strand
TTGATCACCTACGGGCGGGAAGTGAACTTCGCGCTCCAAGCGGCTGACACCCTTGCCGGGGAGGGGGTGTCGGTGGAGGTTCTCGACTTGCGGACGCTAGTCCCCATGGACGAGACGGCGATCCTCGAATCCGTAGGGCGGACCAAACGAGCCGTGGTAGCTCACCAAGCCGTCCGGCGGGGAGGGCTCGGGGCGGAGATCTCCTCGCTCATCCATGAGAACCTCTTCGGTGAGCTTCAAGGTCCTGTGGTCAGGGTCGCCGGTCCCAACACGCCGATCCCTTACGCCGCCGAGCTGGAGAGCCTTTTCGTCGTGGACGCGTCGGACATGGCAAAAGGTGTGCGCCGGGCGGTCGGCCAGAGTAGATGACGACGTTCGCTGCGGCTCTGGCGGCGGAACGGCCGGATCAGGTAGCGCTCGACGACGGTAAGTCCCGGCTCGGGTGGGCGGACATCGACGGGATCCTCAACAGGGCTGCGAACGCGCTCCTACAACGAGGTTTCGGTGACGGTGGGCGGGTAGCCGTTTTCGCTGAGAACTCGGCGGAGACGGCCCTGGCGCATGTCGGTGGCTTGATCGCTGGGGCGTCGACGGTCCCGTGCAACTTCCATCTGAGCGCCGCCGAGCTCGCCTACATCCTCTCGGATTCTGGGGCTCGGGTCCTTTTCGTGGGCCCCGAGACAGCCGGCAGGGGTCTTGAAGCCGCGCGCCAGGCTGGTGTGGGCACCGTCGTCGCATGGGGGTTGGAGCCCGGGGAGGTCGAAGCGGGAGTTTCCGGCTTGGTGGTTCCGGGTTCGCAGGCAGGCCCGGCGGTGGTCGACTGGGCTACGTGGCTCGACAAGGCGGACCCTGCGGACCCGCCTCCGGACCTGGCCCCCAGGCCGCACCTGCTCTACACGTCAGGTACCACCGGACGGCCCAAAGGCACGGACCTGCCGCCGACGATGTTCGCCGGGGGTGCGACGGTAGCCGAGCACCTGGAACGTCTCAAGGAGAACCGTTTCGCGGCTTTCGGGACGCACCTGGTCGTGGGCCCGATGTACCACACAGGCCCGCTGTCAGGGGCGAGACTGCTAGCTGCGGGGATACCGTCGGTGATCCTCGGGCGTTTCGACGCTGAGGCCACCCTCAGGGCGATCGACGAGCATCGCGTGGAGACCTCGGTGATGGTCCCCACGCATTTCATCCGCCTACTTGCGCTACCCGAAGAGGTACGCAGGCGTTACGACGTGTCGTCGCTGCGCCTGGTGACTCACACCGGCGCAAAATGCCCTGTCGAGGTCAAACGGGCGATGATCGAATGGTGGGGTCCGGTCATCTTCGAGGCGTACGGGGCGACAGAGGTAGGGACGACCAACTCGATCACCTCCGAGGAATGGCTGGCGCACCCCGGTTCGGTCGGCCGGGCGGTACCGCCGTTCACGGCGATGATCCTCGACGACGCAGGCAACGAGGTCCCCGCAGGGGTGGAAGGCCGTCTCTTCTTCAAAGACTCGACCGGCCGTGGCATCATCTACCACAACGACCCTGGCAAGACGGCCGCGGCGAACGTCGCCCCGGGAGTGTTCAGCCTCGGCGAGATCGGATACATGGACGCCGAGGGCTACGTGTACATCACCGACCGCTTCTCCGACATGGTCGTCTCCGGCGGGGTCAACATCTACCCGGCGGAGAGCGAACAGGTACTGATCGGCCATCCCAAGATCGCCGACGTGGCGTGCATCGGGGTTCCCAACGCCGAGATGGGAGAAGAGTTGAAAGCTCTCGTGGTCCCGGCCGACCCGGCCAACCCGCCCTCGGAGAAAGAGGTGATCGAATACTGCCGGGAGCGTCTAAGCCATTACAAATGCCCGCGCACGGTGGACTTCGTGGATTCAATCGGGCGCACCACGATGGCGAAAGTCAACAAGCGGGAACTGCGAGCCAGGTACTGGAAGGATGCAACCCAGGCGTGAGCCGGTCCGCCTAGATGCCAGGGCCGCTCACGCTTGCGGTCCGGTTTGCGCCCACTGGCGGGCTTGCGGTGACGCCACCCAGCGAATAGCGTTAAAAACGAGGCGGCGCCAAGAGGGGTTGGCGTACGCGGAAGGGCCGTCGCCGGGCTGCACGTAGACTACCGGGCTTCGTCTCGCCCGTTTCGCCCAGGCGACCAGGTCCGAACCCGGCGGGTGGGTCCACCCGTCCCGGCTGTCAAGCCGGCCTGCTACGGCGGCAGCTGCCGAGAAGAAGCGGTCACATTCGAAACGGGCGTCGCTTCGAAGCAGCGGCACAACCTCGTCTTCCAACACCGCAGCGAGGTAGCACTCGTCGGTGATGTCGAAGCCGTCCTCCAAGCCTTCGAGCACCGGGTGGCCGGCGGCTACGCCAACAAGGTGTTGCGCCACGTCGAAGGCGTAACCCGAGTCCGGCCAGGTTGCACCGTCGAGCCGCCCCGGCTGGTAGAAGAAGCGCCCTCCGACCCAGTGGGCGTACTCCTCCCACGCCGGCCACGAAGCGATCGCATGATGGAGGAACACTGCCCCCTGCCCCAGGTCGAACAGGTGTCCGAGTGACTCTTGCAGGTCCGGTGGGGGAGGTGACGGCTCGGGGGTGTCGCCTCGACGCAGGCCGACGCCGGGCATGTCGTAAAAGACGAGGGCGTCGAAGTCCCCCGGCGCGACGTTGCACAGTCGCTCCTGGGCTTGGGGATGTGAGGTGTGCTCCCATTCGACGTCGGGGTTGGAGTCGAAGACGTCGAAGAAGGCCGGCGCGTCGAAAGGGTGCCCGCCGGTTACGACGAGAGCCCGTAGCCGTGGTTTCCCTCCGCCTGTGTAGCTCACCGAGAAATCATACCTATCGGCTAGTTACAACTTCCGGTCGATGTGCTAAACCCTGTGTGTGCATCTGAATTTGAGTGCCGACGAAGTTCTCTCCACGACGCGGGCTGTCCGTAAACGCCTCGATCTCGAACGGCCGGTGGAGCGCGAGGTGATCGAGGAATGCCTGAGACTGGCGATCCAGGCTCCGAGCGGATCAAACCGCCAGGGCTGGCACTTCGTCATGGTCGGCGACGCCGAGCGCAAAGCGAAGCTCGCTGCCATGTACCTGGAGACCTACGAGGCTTTCTACGCGTCGGGCAGGTCAGCGACTTTCCCCGAGGGCGACCCCAGGGCGCAGAGACGCCCCAAGGTTCTCGACTCCGCGCGTTACCTGGCTGACAACCTGCACCGTGTCCCGTGGATGCTCATACCGTGCCAGGAGGGCCGGGTCGACTCGACGCCGTCCGCATCTCAGGCCGGTTGGTGGGGTTCGATCATCCCCGCCGTGTGGAGCTTCATGCTAGCGGCTAGGGAGAGAGGGCTCGGGACCGCTTGGACGACCATGCACCTGCGCTCGGAGCGCGAAGCCGCCGAAGTTCTCGGCATACCATATGACAACGTCACGCAGGTGGGTCTGATCCCGGTCGCCTATACCATAGGCACTGACTTCAAGCCGGCGACGCGGCTGCCTCTCGACGACGTGTGCCACTGGGACGAGTGGTAGGGGAGGGTCCGGTGACAGGCAGAGTGCAAGGCAAAGCGGCGGTCATAACCGGCGGAGCCAGTGGCTTCGGAGCGGCCACGGCCCGGCTTATGGCAGCTGAAGGGGCGTCAGTCGTGGTCGCAGATCTACAAGACGGACCGGGCCGTCAGATCGCCGAGGAGATCGGGCCAGCGGCGGTGTTCGTTCGCACCGACGTGTCGGTCGAAGGCGACGTGGCCGCCGCCGTCGATACTGCCGTCGGCCGCTTCGGACGTCTGGATGTGATGTTCAACAATGCGGGTATCGTCGGTGCTGTCGGTCCTATCGACGAGATACCTCTAGAGGAGTACGAGTTCACCATGGGCGTGCTGCTGCGCTCAGTGTTTCTCGGCATGAAGCACGCAGCCCGGGTTATGAAAGCCCAGGAGAGCGGCGTAATCCTGTCCACTTCGAGCATCGCGGGAGTCATGGGCGGTCTCGGACCTCACGTCTACACGGCGGCGAAGTCGGCGATCCTCGGACTCACCCGCAACGTGGCAGCCGAGCTCGGCCCTTGGGGGGTCAGGGTGGCGGCGATCGTGCCCGGCAACCACGCGACAGCCATGACAGCCGACGTGTCGGTCGGCGACCACACCGCAGTCGAGCGCGCCGCCGAGGTCTTCCGGGAACGCAAAACTCCCCTGCGCGGGCGGGCCGGCGTGGCGGAAGATATCGCCCGAGCGGCTCTGTGGCTGGCGAGCGACGACGCCGGCTTCGTCAGCGGCACCGCCCTCGTCGTGGACGGGGGGCTCACCACCGGCTCGCGTGAGGCGGCCGAGCGGGGGCAGGGGACTTTCGGGGTCCGCAAACCGCTTATACGCCAAGCCGGCCTTCGCGGTATCGGCTGACCCGTCAGAATTTAGCGGGGTCCCGCCGCCGGGTGGAACTGCCCGGTCGTAGCGGTCACTCCGCCGTCTACGGGCAACGCCACCCCGGTTATGAAAGACGCCTGCGACGAGACCAGGAACGCTATAGCCGCCGCGACCTCCTCCGGTGCAGCCCAACGCTGGAGGGGTATCGCAGCGGTGAGCCCGGCCGCCTTGTCGGGCGCTACCTGGCGAAGCCGCTCGGTCATCGCCGTCACCGTCGGCCCCGGGCATACTGCGTTGACGCGGATGCCCTCAGGTCCCAGCTCCATGGCGAGAGAACGCACCAGATTTACGGCGCCCGCCTTAGCGGCGTTGTAAGCCCACATTCCCGGGTCGCCGCCCAGGCCC
>JAJZAM010000188.1 GCA_021799445.1 Actinomycetes bacterium | reverse complement strand
CGTCCTCTGCTCTATACCAGTGTCGACACTCCAGGGGATCGCATCCTGGGTCACCACCGCCGCCCTGCGCGCACCTGGGGGTATCAGCCCGGCTAGACGCGCCCGGGCTCCCCTGCCCACCAGGACTGGGTAGCTGCGCTCTGAGAGGTCGACCCGGACCTCTTTTAGCCCCACCCGGTCATCCCCCGCTGGCACGGTCAAGGCTGGCACGGTCAAGGCTCGCCAGGTAGGAGTCGTGGTTGCGACGGAGCTCGTCGACTGAGTCACCGCCGAACTTGCGCAGCACCTCCCCGGCTAAGACCAGCGACATCATGGTCTCGGCGACGACGCCCATCGCGGGGACGGCTGTCACGTCGGTGCGCTCCTTGAACGAAACCGTCTCCTGCTTGGTCACCACGTCGACGGTCTTGAGAACCGGACGGTTGAGGGTGGCAAGCGGTTTCATAGCGACGCGGGCTATGACCGGCTCCCCGTTGGAGATGCCCCCTTCGATGCCGCCGCTCCTGTTGGTGCGCCTTCGGTAACCTCCGCTGGGCGTGGAACCGCCGTTGGGAGCGCCACCTTCCCAGGAGATCGCGTCGTGGGCTTCGGAGCCCCGCCTTGAAGCGCCTTCGGTAGCTTCGCCTATCTCGACGCCTTTTACTGCTTGGATGCTCAGCATCGCCTGGCCGAGGAGTCCGTCCAATTTCCGGTCCCAGTGCACGTGACTTCCCAGTCCGACAGGCACGCCGTAGGCGATCACCTCGGCTATGCCGCCGAGCGAGTCACCTACCTTCGCCGCCGCTTTTATCTCGGCGACCATGGACTCAGCTGCTGAGACGTCGAAACAGCGGACCTCCGAAGCGTCAACCGTGTCCAGGTCGTCCGGGCCAGGCCGCACGGTGCTCGGCGAGGTGGCTGAGCCGATCTGCACCACGTGGCTGACTACGCTAACCCCGATCTGGGCCAGGAGCACTTTTGCCAGCGCGCCCGCCGCGACGCGGGCTGCGGTCTCCCGGGCCGACGCCCGCTCGAGGACGTCCCTGGCGTCCGAGAAACCGTACTTCTGCATGCCGGGCAGGTCGGCGTGACCCGGGCGGGGCTGGTGCAAAGGCTTCGCGGTCGATCCCGGGGCGGGGGACATCTCCTCGGTCCACTTGGGCCACTCGGTGTTGGCTATCTCCACCGCTACCGGGGATCCGAGAGTACGGCCGTGACGGACGCCGGCTAGCAGAGTCAGCTCGTCCGCCTCGAAGCGCATCCTCGGTCCCCGGCCGAAGCCGAGCCTGCGACGGCCCAGCTCAGCTCCGATCATCTCGGACGTCACCTTAAGGCCCGCTGGAAGGCCTTCGACTATCACGACGAGACCCTTGCCGTGCGACTCGCCGGCGGTCAAGAAACGCAGCACGACGTCCTATCGTAGCCGCCCCCACGCAGGCGGCCGCCGGGCTGCCGTCCGCCGGTGAGGCCGCTGCACGTCGCCTCTGCTCAGCGCAGCAGGCTCGGGTCAGGTCGGATCAGCCGAACGGGTTTCTGGAGCTCACGGGCAGACCACCGGGTATGGTCGTGGTAGTCGTAGCAGCGGCGGGTTTCGTGGTGGTCGTCTTGGCAACCGCCGGTGGGTTCACAGAAGCGGTCGCGCTAGCGTTGTGGTGTAGCTCTTTGGTCCAGATGACAAAACCTGCGATAACAACCAAGACGGTCAAAGCCACTACGCTTGCGTACCTGCGCCAGGCTGGCATCGGGGATTTGGTCGAGTCGATCATGACGTCAGCTCCAGTTCAAGGGGCGTAGAAGACTTGGGTGGACAGCGACGCGGCGAGCTGGCCTTTCGAACCGGACGTGATCGACACGCTCTGTATGACCATGCTGCGTTTAAGGTTCGTGAGACCGGACATGAAACTGGTCAGCTGCCCGTAGGTGCCTGAAGCAGACATCGACAACGGTATCTCCTGCAACCCTGAAGCCGACTTTCCCGACGCCGAAGCGGTCTGGGTGCCGGCGGCCGATTGAGGAGGACCCGGGCTGACGGTGGTCAACTCGGTGCCCGTGGACGTCGCAAGAGCATGTAGCTGGTCGAGGAGGCCGCGCAGGTTCTCGGTGGTGGGCACAGCTGCCTCTAGGGATGCGAGGCGGGCCTTGTCGGCCGGGATGTGGGCTTCTAGAGCCTGAAGCGACGCTACCTGAGCGTCGAGCTGGCGAACCTGGGAAGCGGCTGCGGAGTACGCCTTGTGAGCTGCGCTCACCTTGGCGCTCGACGGTCGGTAGACGCCCAGGTACCAGGCTGCGGCCAGGACGACCACTGCCACAGCTGCGATGCTGTATAGCCTGCGGGTGGACATGGTCATTTCGCCACTCCCTTGGATCGGGGGCTCTCAGCATCAGGGGTTAGCCCGGCGGTGGAAGAGAACGTCACAGCCCCACCGTTGCTTTTGACTGCGATGGAGCCGATGCTCAGGTTGGTGAAGTCGGGGTCGCCGGACAGCTGTGTGAGCCACTGCGCCGCAGATGGGAGCCCACCGGTTCCCTGCACGTCAAACGAGACGTTACCTACCGGCACGGCTGCGCCCGGTGCGCTCGGCGCCGAGGTCGACGCCGTCCTGGCACCTTGAAAGCTGGTGATGCTCAACTGCGGCGGTAGCACCCCGGCGAACTGGCCCAGCACTCGCACCCAGTCCACGTCGCCTTTGAGGGCAGTAGATACAAGAGCGGCGCGGGCCTGAGCTTGTGAGTGCACGGCCGTCAACGTCTGGAGATGGTTGACCTCGGCGGTCATCGCCGGGACCTTCGCCTCCTCGGCTTTTGCAGCAGCCTGAGCCTGGTGGACCGACGACAGCTCGACCACGCCGCCTGCGACGAGAAGTGCGGCTGCGACCCCTACGCCGGCCATGACCATCACCGACATCTTCTTCGCCCGTCTAGCGGCGACAACCTCGTCAGGGAGGATAGACAGACGGATCAGAGGCGCGTCCGTCGGCCACAAGGCGAGACCTACCGCCGTGGCAGCTCCGGAGCTGATCGCTTTAAGCTGGCCCTGGTCGTAGGGCAGAGCGGAGCAGTCGAGGGAGGCGAGCGGGTCCAAGACGCGGACCTCCACGGGGAAGTTTCCTGCGATCGACGCCGCCAGTCCCGCCGTGAGAGCCGCGCCCCCGGTTATGAGCAACTTGTCGATGGTCCCGTTGTTAGCCTGGGATACGAAGAAGTCAATCGTCGCCCTGATCTCCTCCGCAAGATCGCGGATACCTGACGACATAGCTTTGCGCGCCTGCACGGTTAGCGCCTGGGTTTCTGGGGCTGCGTCCCCGCGCTTTAATCTCTCGGCTACGGCAAGCTCAAGGTGCAGTTGCTCCGAGATGGAGTCGGTCAGTTTCGACCCGCCGACGGCTAGGGATCTGATGAAGCGGGGCACGCCTCCCTGGCGGACCCCGACAGTGGTAAGCTCCGCTCCTATCGACACGACGACTTCCACTTTGGCCGACGTCGCCACTCCCGAGGGAGGTTCGGGAATAGCTCGCATCAGCGCCAGCTGCGAAGCGTCCATCACGGTCGCTTTGAGGCCAGCCGCGCTTAGGACATCGAGGTAGGTCTGCAGTACGTCCCGGTGCGCTGCGACGAGAAGGACCCTTTGAGTCGCTTCACCCGAAGGACCTTTGACCGGGTCACCGAGGAACCCGAAGTCGAAGCTGGCATCGTCCATGGGGACGGGGATAAGCTCCTGACCGTCGAATCGCAGGCTTGATCGCGTTTCCTCCGCGTTCATCGCCGGCAGATCGGCCTGGCGGACGAACACCCTGGGCCCTGAGACGCCTAGCACGACTTTCGTGCTTTTGAAGCCCGTTTCGGCCCACAGGCGCCTCAGTGCCTCGGTCACGCCGACAGGGTTGTTGACCTCACCGTCGACTACGTAACCGCGGGGAAGGCCGACCTGTCCGTAGCGGCGGAGGGAGCGCCTACCGTCTTTTGCCACGACGATCTCCGCGGCGCGGATCGCCGACGACCCGATGTCGAGTCCTATGCTTACCGACTCCACGGTCGGCCTCCCATCTGGGCTAGCGTTGACATTGTTCTTCTTTATCGGCTTCACCAGCGTGTTCTTGACCGACTCGACCGCCGCGGAAGACGGCGAAATTGAGATGGACTCTCTCGCCGCCGCGGCCCAACACGACAAGAAGGGACCCCGCCTTTAGACGAGGTCCCTCCTTTGCTGTTCGACAACGGGCTCGAACCCGCTGCCTTCAAGAATTGCCTACTAAATGCTAAAAGCTTGTATACCAGGTGGTTGAACTGTTGCTGTTTGTACCAACGTTGCTCCCGGCTGATCCGGTAGTCGCCGCGGCCGCCGGAGCGGTCGGAGAACTACAAGCACCACTGGAGGCCTTCACTGCAGCGTAGTAGGTTCCGTCAGGCCCGACGCTATCAGCGGAGGCATTCGGGTCGTTTATCTGGGCGACGCTCCAGCAGTTTCCGTCCTTGCCCAGGTCTGTGAGCACGACCACCTCGTAATCACCGTTTTGCTGATCCTGTTTTGAGACTAATATCTCGTTGGCGGTGTTCACACTGGTGGTCCACGCAGTCTCCCAGCTAAAGGCAGGTTCATCGGCACTAAGCGATATAGCGCCGAAGGTCTGGTTGTTGGTCCAGTAGGTTTGCTCGGCGGTCAGGGCGTTCGTCAGGTTCGACTGGGCTGCCCTTGCGTTGGCGGTGTTTCTCGCCCCGAGGAACGTCGGGATAGCAATCGCCATCAAGATGGCGATGATGAGCAGGACGACCATGAGCTCGATGAGGGTGAAGCCCTCGTC
>JAJZAM010000187.1 GCA_021799445.1 Actinomycetes bacterium | reverse complement strand
GAAGCTTCGAGGAGCGCTCCTAGAGGCCCGGTAGCCCCGTAGACCCGGGCTAGGTCAGTCACGTGGCGCATTGAAAAGGTTCTGGGCGGCGGTAACACCTTCAGCGAGAATCAACTCTACGGCATCAGCCGCGGTTTGTATGCTCACGTCGAGCTCGGCACGGGTCTTTTTGGCGGGTACCCGAAGCACGTGCTCCGCTCCGCGCTCCTTGCCGCCTGGCGGCTTGCCGATGCCGATCCGGACTCTTGCGAACTCGTCGGAGTGCAAGTGCGCCTTGATCGATCTGAGACCGTTGTGGCCTGCCAGACCGCCGCCCATCTTCACTTTGACCGTCCCGACGGGAAGGTCGAGCTCGTCGTGAACTATGATTAGCCTCGCTAGGTCGTCGATCCCAAAACGGCGGACTAGCAGCCTCACCGCTCTGCCCGAGTCGTTCATGTAGGTCTGGGGGAAGGCTAAGGCCAGGCGTCGTTCGTCTCCGTGGGCTGTGACGCTGACCTCGCCGCTGATCGAATGGCACCGGTCCGGGCGGAGCGACACTCCGTGCCGGGAGGCGAGCAGCCCCACGACGTCGGCACCTACGTTGTGAAGCGTCCCGCGGTAGGTGGACCCGGGGTTGCCGAGTCCTACCGCAAGCACATCAGCCGGCGTCCCCTGGCGGGCCGGCAGGTCCGCAGGGGCCAGCTTCAGCCGTCCTGTGAGCTCGACGCAGCCTCTGCGGCGCCTGAGCTGTCGACATCGTCTTGCAGCTCACCGCTCGAAGCGGACACGACGACTTCGTCGCCGGGGACGTCGGCGGTAACACCGTCGGGCAGAGGGAGGTCCTCGACGCGAATGACCCCGCCAGGCTCTAGATGGCTCAGATCCACCTCCACCGACACTGGTATCTTCGACGGGTTGGCGCGAACCGTCAGGTTCGACAGGACCTGCTCGACGTTCGCTCGTACGGCCTTGAGCGCCTCGGACTCGCCGACGAGCACCACGGGAACGTCCGCGCTGACGATCTCGTCGCGACGAACCACCTGGAAGTCGACGTGGGTGACGGTGTGGCGCACCGGGTGTCTCTGGATCATCCTAGTGAGGACCAGCTGAGACTCGCCTGCGATCCTCAAGTCGAGCAGCTGGTTCGTCCCGGACTCGCCAGACAGGGCATGGCGCAGCTCCCTGCCGTCGACGGACACGGCTACGCCCTCCCCGCCGTGACCGTAAACTACCGCTGGGACACGCCCGGCGGCGCGCAGGCGACGGGACTCGGCTGAGCCGGTGACCCGACCGGGCGCGGCTTGAAGGGTTATCTCTGCCATTGCTTGGCTAGCTCCTAGGCTCTTCGGTAAAACAGCGATTCTAGCAACGAGGCAGAGGCCTCAGGTCTGGTTCTCGCCGTCGAAGATCTGCGAGACCGACTTGTCCGAGAAGACCGCTTCGATGCAGTGCGCGACGACCGGGGCTATGGAGACGACCTCGATCTTGTCGATCTGCTTCTCGGGGGGCAGCGGCAGGGTGTCGGTGACTACCACCCTGGAGATCGGCGAGTTCTTCAGCCTGTCCACCGCCGGGTCCGACAGCACCGCGTGGGTGCACATCGCCCACACGTCGGTAGCACCCTTGGCGAGGAGGATCTCTGCTGCGGCGCATATCGTGCCGGCCGTGTCGATCATGTCGTCCATGAGCACGCACATTCGCCCGCTCACGTCACCCATCACGTCTAAAGCCTGCACCTGGTTGACGGCATCTTTGGGTCTGCGCTTGTAGACCGAAGCGACGTTCACCGACGGTCCAGCATGGCGGGCCGCCTGCTCGGCGACCTTGGTCCTGCCGGTGTCAGGGGCGACCATCACGAAGTTGCCGTCGGGCACCTGCTGGCGCAGGTACTCGGTGAGCAGCGGAACCGCTGTCAGGTGGTCTACGGGCCCGTCGAAGAAACCCTGGATCTGACCGGAGTGAAGGTCGATGGACATTATCCGGTCCGCGCCTGAGGTGGCGAAGAAGTCGGCGACCAACCGGGCGGTTATGGGCTCCCTCTCTTTGGACTTGCGATCCTGGCGCGAGTAGCCGTAGTAGGGGCACACAGCCGTTATCCGCTTGGCCGACGCCCGCTTGGCGGCGTCGATCATTATCCACTGCTCCATCAGCGAGTCGTTTACGGACCGGCCCGGCGTCTGACCGTGCGACTGCATGACGAACACGTCCGAGCCTCTCACCGACTCGACGAAGCGTGGCCTCATCTCCCCGTTCGCGAAATCCACGATGTTCGGGTCGGCGAGCTCGACGCGCAGGTGACTGGCAACCGCGTCCGCTAGTAACGGATGGGTTCTGCCGCTCAGAAGGCGTAGCTTACGCACGGGCGTCAGGTTGATCGACGCGCTTCTGGCTCGCTTCTTACCGGATGGTTCGTTCCCGTCTGTCAACTGCGCTCCGATCGTCACACCAAGGCTACCTAAACGCGCTGCCCGGCTGCTGCTGGAATGGCATCTCCCGGCCCGACAATGGCGTCTCCCGGTCCGAGAACGGCCCAAGGTCCGACCGACACCCCGGCGGCGACGGTGACCGAGCGACCGTAGGTCGCCTCGACGCGAGCGCCGGCACCCACATGGCAGTCGACTAGGTGAGTTGCCGGTCCGACCACCGCCGCTGCTTCGACGACCGTCGATCCTTCCAAGACGGTGCCCGGGTACAACACGACGTCACCCGCCAACTCGACCGTGCAGTCGACGTAGGTTGCCGCCGGGTCGATCATCGTGACGCCCCGCCTCATCCACGTCTCGTTGATCCGACGCCTTAACGCCGCTTCAGCTGCCGCCAGTTGCCGGCGGTCGTTGACACCCGAGGCCTCGGCGGGGTCGGTCACCTCGACACAGCTCACCGGCCAGCCACCGTCGCGGGCGGCGGCTACGACGTCGGTCAGGTAGAGCTCCTGGGAGGCGTTATCGGGGCGAAGCCCGCCGACGGCGCCGGCGAGGAACGCCCTGCGGAACACGTAGACGGACGTGTTGACCTCGTCTATCAGGTGCTCTTCGTCGGTCGCGTCGCGCTGCTCGACTATCCGCAACACCGAACCCGCTTCGTCGCGCACCACACGGCCGTAGCCTGACGGGTCGGCCACCCGTGCGCTGAGCAGGGTCACGGCAGCCCCGCTGCGACGGTGGGTGTCCACTAGGGAGCGCATCGTCTCGGTGCTCAGAAGTGGCGTGTCGCCAGGAGCGACTATGACGCTGTCCTCTTCGTCGTCGCCTTGGACGTCTGGTAGAGCGCTAAGCGCCGCCCGCACGGCGTCACCGGTACCGCGCTGCTGTTTCTGCTCGGCGAAGAGGACTTTCAAGCCTTCGGGCTTGTGCTGGTCCACGCCCTTGGTGACCTCGCCCGCCCCGAATCCCACGACGACCACCACCCGCTCCGGGTCCATCCCCGAAAGGGCGTGCAGGACGTGGGCTACCATAGGCCTTCCGGCTAGACGGTGCAGCGGCTTCGGAACGGACGACTTCATCCGGGTACCCTCGCCAGCTGCCAGAACTACCGCTAAGAGTCGGGGGGCGGACACCACGCCGTCAGTTCTAGCAAGCCCGGCGGTCTCAGAGCCACTGAGAAACCCACTCCCGCTTTGGAGCGCTCTCAACCCGGCGTTCACCTCGGCCGGCAACGCCGGTAACTGTCGATTCGCGCACCGCACAGCGGATAGCCTTGAGCGGCCACTTCGATGGCGGGTAGTTCAACGGCAGAACGACGGCCTTTGGAGCCGTATGTTGGAGGTTCGAGTCCTCCCCCGCCAGCTCCAACCCCCGCCCGCTCCAACCCTGACCCGCCACCACCCCGGCCCGCCACCATGAGGCCTCTTCGCGCCGCACCGCCCGCCAGGTTTCGCATAAAGTTCTCGTCCTCCTACGCTGAAGTGGACGTGTCGACGAACCGGCCTATGACAGCTCTTGCGCCCGGGCGCGTGGCGAGGCCGATCGGTCCTGGCAGCCTCCTGTGGCGCTACGCCGGCGACCACAGACTTGCCTTCAGCGGGCTCTCCGCCGGCCTTCTCCAGCTGATGCACCCTGCGATCGGCGCCGGCGTCGCAGAGCACTCGGATTTTTTCACGGACCCCTGGGGCAGGATCATCCGCTCGATCCCTCAGATACTCGGAGTCGTGTACCTCCCCAACCCTGAAGCTCTCGGACGGCGCATACGGGGCTACCACCGCACTATCACAGGGTTCGATGCCGCCGGACGCCGGTACCGAGCGCTCGAACCTTCCACCTTCTGGTGGGCTCATGCCACCTTCCAGTACGCAACCGAAATGGTCGCAGACCGTTTCGACCGCCGTCACCTCTCCCAGCACGACCGGGAGGAGCTTTACCTTGACGGGGTGGAGTGGTACAGGCGTTACGGGGTTTCGATGAAGCCCGTGCCAGCCAACCGGGCAGGTTTCGCGGTCGAGTGGGACCGCCACGTCGACGAGGTGCTGGAGATGACTCCCGCCGCCGCGAAAGCCGTCGACATGGCGCTGCACGACCGGGACATGGAGCTGAAGTTCCTGCCCAGCTGGACCAGGTTCCTCCAGCCGCACGTCATCACCCCGCTCCTGCGTCTGGGGGCTTTCGGCGGGCTGCCGGCTCGGCTTCGACGTCGCCTGGACATTCCGTGGGGCCTGCGGGAGGAGGCCGACTACCAGCTTCTCAGGTACTCGGTCGCCTCGCTGTGGCGTTGGCTTCCGGCTAGAGCCCGCTACGGGCCTGTGGCCAGCGCCGGCTACGACGAACGCGTTCGCCGGGACAGCCACGGCCGCCAAGCGCTACTCTCCGGGGCATGACAGCTACCGACGTTGCGCCGGCCAGGACCCGCTGGCGAGCCCAGTGGGCGGAACTTTTC
>JAJZAM010000186.1 GCA_021799445.1 Actinomycetes bacterium | reverse complement strand
CCGAGGCTGCTATCGCCCGCATCGAGGCCGTCGACGGTCGGATCAACGCCGTAATACACCGGCGATTCGAGAAGGCTCTCGCTGAAGTCGACGCCGGGCTACCGCAGGGGCCGTTCCACGGCGTGCCATTTTTGATAAAAGACCTTAACGCTGAGTCGGCCGGGGACCCGGCACATCAGGGCAACGCCGCTTTGAAAGCCGCCGGATGGACGGCAGCCGCCGACAGCTGGCTCGTCGCCAGGTACCGCAAGGCGGGTTTCGTCTTTCTCGGCAGAACCAACACACCGGAGTTCGGCATCTTGCCGATAACCGAGCCGCACGCTTACGGGCCGACGCGCAACCCTTACGACCTAGCCCACTCGCCCGGTGGTTCGAGCGGTGGAAGCGCCGCGGCTGTAGCCGCGGGGATGGTCGCCGTCGCCCACGCCAGCGACGGCGGCGGGTCGATACGGATCCCGTCGAGCATGTGCGGTCTGGTCGGGCTCAAGCCCTCCCGGGGCCGTATGACGCTCGGACCCTGGCGTGACGAAAGCGACCTGTCCGTCCAGCACGTGGTGTGTCGTTCGGTCAGGGACACCGCAGCTCTGCTCGACATCGGCCAAGGTCCCGGCTTGGGGGATATAGTGGTCGCGCCTCCCCCTTTGCGAAGCTACGTCGAGGAGCTCCGCGTGCAACCGAAAGGTCTTCGGATCGGCATGACCGACACCAATCCTTCGGCTCCGGTCCACCCTGACTGCGTCGCTGCTGTGAGGGCTACAGCTGCGCTGCTGGAGAGCCTCGGGCACCACGTCGGCTACGAAGCGCCGCAAGTCGACCCCGACATGGCCAAGAGGTTCATGGTCCGCTGGACGGTGAAAGCGAAGATGTCTATGGACAGCGTCGCCCGCCAGCTCGGCAGAGAACTGACCAGCCAGGACGTCGAACCCCTCACGTGGGCCATGTCCCAGGCTGCTGCATCTTTCTCCGCGTTGCAGTACGCCGGCGCTCTCGACGCCGGCGTTTCGCTTACCAGGCAGGTCGGCGCGTTCTGGGAGGATCACGACCTTCTGCTCACCCCTACCCTAGGCGGGCTTCCTCCCAAGGTCGGGGAGCTTGAGCCGCCACAGGCCGATCCGATGTCAGGTCAGCGGGCCGTAGCGGAACTGGTGCCTTTCACACCTCAGTTCAACGTCACAGGACAACCCGCTATATCCCTCCCCGTCCATGTCAGCCCCACAGGACTGCCGGTAGGAGTCCAGCTTGTCGCCGCCTACGGCCGGGAGGATCTCCTCATCCAGGTGGCAACGCAAATCGAGCAGGCAGCTCCGTGGGCGGCGCGAAGGCCTACCCTGTAGGAGCATGCCCCCGACCTGGCTGGCGACGCAACGCTCGCCGGCCAGCTAGGCTTGTCTGTCCCGCCCCCATCGTCTAGCGGCCTAGGACACCGCCCTTTCAAGGCGGCAGCACGGGTTCGAATCCCGTTGGGGGTGCTAGCGGACAAAGACACCCCGCCAGCGGCGATCCAACCACCTCGATAGGCTATGGCAATGCACGGAAAAGCCATCGCCGTTGTATACGTTGTCGCGATGGCAGCGGTCGTGGTGTCTACCGACATCGCCTTTTTTCGTAATCACACCCTGGCCCGGCTGCTGGTCAACGTCGGGATAGTCCTAATCTTCGGGGCTTTCTACCTAAGGTTCCGCCAGGCACTCGGCGGATGACCCGTCCGCCGTGGAGCCGTGAGGCCAGGTCCGGTCCGTCCGGGAGGGCAGAGCCCCCACAGCACGAAGAGCTCAGGGAGACGCTCGTCTCGCGACGTTGACGCATTCTCCCAGACCTGATATCGACGTCGTGAGGACCGTCCCGTCGCGAAGGTAGCGGGGTGGTGTCCGAGCGTGACCGACACCTCCAGGAGTTCCTAGTGCTATCACGTCACCAGGGTTGAGCGTCAGGATCTGAGACGCATAGGACACCGTCGCTGCCGGGCCGAAGACCATGTCCGACGTGTTTGCCTTCTGGACTGTTTCGCCGTCCACCAAACACCGCAGCTCAAGCCCGTGCCCGGCCTCGTCCGGGGTGACCAGATGCGGTCCGAGCGGGCACGTGGATTCGAAGGTCTTGCCTTGAAGCCACTGAAGTGTCCGGTACTGCCAGTCCCGGGCGGAGACGTCGTTGATAATGGTATAGCCGGCGATGGCCGCCCGAGCGCCGTCTTCGTCGACGTTGCGAACCCGGGTTCCCACAACGACCGCCAGTTCCGCCTCCCAGTCCATCGCTGTCGACGCCGAAGGCAGGATTATGTCGTCGCGCGCCCCGATGAGCGCTTCGGCGTACTTGGCGAACAGGGTCGGGTGGGTTGGGAGGTCTCGGCCCATCTCTTCTATGTGCGCTTTGTAGTTGATCCCCACGCAGATGATCTTGCCGGGCCTCGGGATGAGCGGCGCGTACTGGAGATCTTCCAGCTGGTACGACCGGCCGGAGGCGTCAGCAGCTATCTTCGTCCAATCAGCGTCAGCGAGGAGAGCCCCGACGTCGGCATGGCCGGTTTCTACTGCCCGACTGGCGTCGATGCGAACAGCACGGGTGCCGGTTGTGGTGCGTATTGTTGCCAGACGCATGGTGGGGCCTCTCTTGGAGTCTCGGGAAGTAACACAGCTTAAGAGTACGGCCGGAGTGGCAGTCTCGCCCTCGGAGCCCTGAGATCCCAGGTTAGGGCACCCGTCGACCCGTCGACGCTCACACGATCTTGCGTAACAGGTCTCTGGTCGCGAACCAACCAGGAAGAGCCGGTATGTAGTTGACAGCTAGTTGGTTGGCGATGCTAACTGCCAGTGCAGTCTGGGCGTGCACCCCGAGAGCCACGAGAACGCCGGTGACTCCCACTGTTCCCGCACCGGTGTTGCCACCCGGAACGGGGATGACCGCCGCAACGCTCGACACGCCTATTGATACTGCCAGAGCAGTCCAGTAGGACACCTTAGCGTCGAAAGCCTGGATGCAAGCGAGAAGACAAGCGCCGTATAGAAGGCTGGCTCCGGCCTTGCCCATGAGAAGGAGGGCTAGTTGCCGGGGGCTGCGCAGCGCGTCGACGATCGTGACCAAACCGTCTTTGATCGGCCGCAGAGACTTGGCTTGTACACGCTGAAGCTCGACGGCTGCGACTACGGCCAGCGCCAGCAACACGACCACTACCCCAGTGACCTCCAGGACCCGCCGGACCGGCAGGTTCCCCAGCGCGATCCCGCTGGACGACAGGCCAAGCGCGATAAGAAACAGCGGCAGCTCGCTTATCGCCGCCCCTGCGGCGCTCAGCACGCTCCCCGCCGTCACGGCCGACGGAAGGGCCACGCCTTGCTTTTCGAGGAACCTGATCTGCAAGGCCGTGCCGCCGATCAACG
Source organism: Actinomycetes bacterium (assembly GCA_021799445.1). Taxonomy (GTDB): domain Bacteria; phylum Actinomycetota; class Acidimicrobiia; order Acidimicrobiales; family Palsa-688; genus JAJZAM01. Next base: position 1,488 of record JAJZAM010000186.1, on the reverse strand, counting down.
GCACTACCACGTTCGAATAGGTCATAGCCACTTCGAGCTCGGTGGTGGCCACCAACGGGAGTGGCACCCTTACGGTGCCTTTGAGGGCTACCGCGTAGGCCACGTTGGTGGCCAGCGAGGCCGCCAACGCAACGCCAACCCAAGCCCAGTTTCCCGTCCGCAGAACTGTCCAAACTCGAGAAGGGCTGCCCACGGCGCTGATTGCTACGATGATCGCCACGACCGAGCTGACGGCGAGAAGCGCTCCTACAGCGTGGGAACGCAACACCCCTGCGGTAGTCTTACCCGCCTGTTCTTGGGAGAGAGACGCCTGACACGCTCCATCAGCCACGTACCTCACGTTAGTTTTGCGTGCCAGCGGGCGGGCAGCGAGGCGAACAACAATCCCCTGGCAGCGCGGAGCACCTACTTTTAGGGCTTGCTCAGGGCTGGCTTAGGGCTTGCGTTTGCGGCTCATCGCCAGCGTCGACACGCCCGCAACAGTGGCCGTCACTGCGGCGACGGACTGCCATGCGCCGATCTTTTTCGCCAGCGGATGAGAACCGCCCATCGCGGCGCCGTAAAGGGCGAGGAGTCCTAACGCTGGCCTCGTTCCAAGGCTGCGTCGCCAACCGAGGAAGCTGCCTGCGCCCGCTACCGCGAACACCGCCCCACCGGCCCGCCGGTTGCCGTTACGACGGGCTACGGCAAAGCCACCTAGAAGGCCTGCGGCTGTGAGCAGCGACGGTAGCGGAAGTCCTCTGGTCTTCATGCCCCGAATCTAGCTAATCTAGGTTTAAGGGGCTGTCTTGTCGAAACTTATAAGCGTGCGAAGAGCCTCGGTGACAGTATCGTAGACGCCTCGTCCCAAGGTCTCGGCGATCGTTAGCTCAGACTGACGCGCCCGGATCGATACCTCAGCGGCGATCCGAGCCCCCTCGTCCGTGACAGTCAAAGGTCTACGACGGGAGTCGAAAGGATCACGCCCGGCTTCGCAGAGCTTCTCCGCTATGAGACTTTCGGCGATGCGCTGAGCGTTCATCGGGTCGGTCCCCAGCTGCCGCGCGACGCTTCGGACTCCCAGGCCCGGCTGCGCTGCGACCACCCTGAGCACGGCCGCCTGAGGAGCCGTCAAACCCAGGTCCGCCAGCTCTGACTCCCACCTTCTGCGCCGGGCCCTGTGGGCCACACCCAATAGGAAGCCGATACCGTCGGGACCCTGGGGAGTGCTCTCGCGCCCGTTCCCGCCAGTGCTCTTATCCTCGTCGGTTGACTCGGCTAGAGCGATACGGCTCTCGATTCCTGGTGGCACGTGCCCGAAGACCTCCCGGTAACGCTGCCGGATCACCTCGGCGCGCTCAGACTCGCGCTGATCAGACACCGCCAACCCTCGCCATCGACTCGCGGACCTGACCGAGCGCACCGGCAGGAAAGTCGACGGCGCCCCCCAACGCGGTCGCCGCTATCTCGCCCTCAGCAGCCTCCTCGATCGCCACTACCAGCCGGGCC
>JAJZAM010000185.1 GCA_021799445.1 Actinomycetes bacterium | reverse complement strand
CCGGAGGTGGAACCGGCCGTGGTCGAGCTCGACGGAGCGGCAGTCGTCGCAGACGTGGCGCTGGACGTCTTGGTCGAGCTACTGGTGCAGGCTCCGGCGACCAGGCCGGCTCCAACGAACAGCGCAGCGAACGCGCGTTTGTGTGTCACTTCGGGTTTCTCCTTGGCTATGGGCCCCGGCAGGCCGGCCCCTGGACGAGGCCTGCGAGGGACTTTATGTCTCGACTTTTTGTCGATCTCAGCGGCGACGTTACGACCGGCGGCGTCAACGACCCGTTAAAATTCTTAACATCACATTAACAAAAGCTTAAAGTTTTGCTCGGGCGGGGAGCCTGCGTGCTCTCGGTCGGCGGTCTCACTCGGCGGTGAGGCGGTACCCGACGCGGGGGGCTGTCAGGATGAGAGGGTCGTCCCCTTCCGATTCGAGCTTGGAACGCAGGCGTCGCACGTAAACCCGTAAGTACTCGGTTTCGGTCTCGTAGCCCCGACCCCACACCCGTCGAAGCAGGTGCGCGTGGGTGAGCGACTTACCGCGGTGCTCGGCGAGCTCGCGCAAAAGGGCGAACTCCGTGGGCGTCAGGTGCACGACCCTTCCCGCTCTTTCGACCTGACGGGAGGCCACGTCGATCTCGATGTCCCTCACGACGATCGTCTCGGGATGAGCCACAGACGTCTCGCTGACACGCGTCCGCCGCAGTGTCGCTGTGATCCGAGCCAGGAGCTCCTCGATGCTGAAAGGTTTCGTCATGTAGTCGTCGGCTCCGACGTTGAGCGCCGACACCTTGTCGCGTTCGCCGCCGCGCGCTGACACGACGATCACCCCGACGTTGGAACGCTCCCGGATCAGACGGCAGATCTCCAATCCGTCGATGTCAGGCAGCATCAAGTCGAGGAGCACTATGTCTGGGCTTTCGGTGTCTAAGAGGTTCAAGGCGCGTACTCCCTCGCCGCTGACCAGCGTGTCGAAACCCCTGACCACCAGGTTCGACCTGATCAGGTCGACGATGTTCGGGTCGTCCTCGACGATCATGACCGTCGTCACGACGCCTGCGCCTCGGCATGGGTGTTGGCCAGGCGCACCTCGGCGAGCGTCCCTTGCTCGGAGGTGGTGATGACAAGCTGGCCGCCGTGAGCTTCTACTATCCCTTTGGCTATAGACAATCCCAGCCCGGATCCACCTGAGCGGCCGCGCCTTTCGCCGGGGCCCGCGAGGGAGGAAAGCCTCTCAGGGGTTATGCCCCTCCCGTTGTCACTGACTGTTATCGTCACCGCCCCGTCGGCTGCGACGCTGACGTTCGCGTTGACTGTCGTGCCAGCAGGGTTGTGGCGGACGGCGTTGTCGAAGAGGTTGACGAACACCTGCTCCAAGCGGTCGTGGTCGGCCCACACGACTGGCACGTCGCGCGGGTAGGACAAGGCCACGGAAGCTGACAGCGGTGACGGGAGGCAGGAGCGGGCCGCTTCTAGCACCAAAGGCAGCTCGCACCAGTCTCGGTCGAGACGTAGAAGTCCTGCGTCGATAGCGCTGAAGTCGAGCAGGTCTTCGACCAGCCGTCCCAGCCGGGCGGATTCGCTGTCTATGCGCTCCAAGAACCGACGCTGAGACTCGGCGTCCCAGTCAACGTCGGGGGCCATGAGCGACGACGCGTACCCGCAGATGGCGGTGAGCGGGGTGCGCAGCTCGTGCGACAGCCATGACAGGAACTGGCGTTGCAGAGCCTGCGAGCTGCGAAGGGCCATGGTCTCACGTTGCGCTCGCTCTGACTCTTCGCGCTCTAAGGCCAGGCGGATGGAGCTGGCAGCGTCGTCGATAACGGCCCGGCGGTCAGCGACGTCCACCCCGGCCGGCGAGAAGGCCGCAGGGTTTGTGTCCCATCGCACGACTAGAGCGCCGCGGCCTTCCGGGGCTGGGAATTCAGCGACCATGTACTGCTGCCCAGCTCGTGGTTCGCCGGCGTCGGCGGCCCCGTTGCTCCCGGCAGTTCGGCTTCCGGCAGGTCGGCTCCCGGCAGTGGGACGGCCCCCCAGGGATCGTCTCGCCACTTCTAGCAGGTCGGAAGGGGCAGAGCCCGAAGCGTCGGGGTCAGGCCCGACCCACGCACGAAAAGCGGGGTCGGCGTCGGAGGTCCGGCGGGTCACCACCGCCACGTAGCGTGCTCCCAGGCCGGCCTGAAGTGCCCGTAACGCCACTTGGAGGCTCACCTCCAAAGCGGCTGGCCCGGCGAGCGCTTGGAGCACTTCGCGGATCGTTTCGAGCACACGGTTACGAACCGTGAGCTCGCCCAGGAGCCGGTCGCGCTCCAGGGCGTTAGCGGCGTATCCGGCGTACAGGGACGCCAGCTCAATGTCGTCGCGGGTGGGCTCTCCGACTTCCTCGGAGAGGATCGTGATCACCCCGGAGTCCCCCTGGGCGCTGGTAAAAGGCAGGCTCCAGGAGGTCTTGAACCCAGACTGGCGTGCGTCCCTGCGGATCATCTCCCAGCCGCTCGGGAGCGTCGCCCCCCAACTGTCCCCGGACGCGGGTTGCTCCCGGAGGGCGCCCGAACGGACCACCGCACCGACTTGCAGGTCGGCCCACCTCCTCACCAGGTGCGCTGGCAGGCCGACGTGGCCGGCGAGCCTCATCGCTGAGCCCTCCCGCACGTGGACGCACAACTGACCTATCCCAAGGGCCGCCGCCAGGGCCGAGATGATCAACGTGAGACCGGAAGAAGGCGACGCGGACGCAAGCTGGTCAGCCAGGTCCTGCAGCCGGCTCAACTGCCGGCGCGGCGACCCTTCCGCTGGCTGGCCGGACAAAAGCGCCGCCACCTCGTCAGGGTGGGACTCTTCGGGCAGCACCTCGGCTACGACTTTCCCGCGTCGCAGCACCACGATACGGTCGGCCAGGCGGAACATCTGCTCGACGTCGTGGGACACGATCATCACAGTGGTGCCCTGAGCGGGAAGCGAAGCGGCCAGGCTTTCGACTCTCGCCGACTCGGCCACGCCGAGAGAAGCCGTCGGCTCGTCGAGTATCAGCAGATGAGGGTTGTCCCGCATGGCCCTTGCCACGGCCACCAGTTGGCGCTGCCCGCCCGAGAGGTGAGCGACGATCGTCGAGGTGGACGGCAGTCCGATACCGAGACGTTCGATGACCTCGGCGGCTTTGGAGTGGAACCGAGTTTCGGAGAACATTAGACGGCGGGTCTCGGCGCCGAGCATGACGTTCGACGCGATGTCGAGGTTGTCGCAGAGTGCTAAGTCCTGCCATACGACGGCGATCCCTGAGCGCGAGGAGATCCGCGCGCCCGGATCGAGCGTCTCGCCCAGCACCGACATCCTTCCCTGCTCGGGGCGGATGTCGCCGGCGACGCAACGGATCAGCGTCGACTTGCCGGCGCCGTTCTCCCCGGCGAGCGCGACGACCTCGCCGGGGCGCACGGTCAAACTGACCCGGTCGAGAGCCACGACCGGCCCGTAGCGAACCGAAAGATCCTCTACTTGAAGAACCGTAGCAACGTCGACGGGCATCTTGTGGTTTCCTTGCTTCGCTGCTGCGCTGCGCAGCTCAAAGCCTGCTCAGGGTCGCCTGCCCGACATGGCGGCGTTCGGAGCTGCCCGCGCGACCAGGTCGGGGACTATCCCGGTCAGCTCGGCGGGATCCCAGCGGCCGTCTTTGTCCACTGCGGGACCTTCCACCCAACCCTCTGCCACGCTGAGATGCCCTCCCATCACGTTGAACACCCGGCCGGTGATCCCGGCCGACTCCGAGCTTCCCAACCAAACGACGATAGGGGAGATGTTGTCGGCTGACAGCGGGTTGAACTGGTCGGCGGGGATGTCCGCGGCTCTCTGACCCATCCCAAGGTTCTCGGTCATGCGGGTAAGAGCCGCGGGGGCGATGGCATTGACGGTCACCCCGTAGCGGGCGACTTCCATGGCGGCGATGATCGTGAACGCGGCGATCCCCGCTTTCGCCGCCCCGTAGTTCGTCTGGCCGACGTTGCCGTAGATACCAGAAGGGGAAGTGGTGTTGACGATCCGGGCGTCGTTGTCCTCGCCTGCCTTTGAGCGCTCCCGCCAGAAGTCCAAAGCGGCCCGGGTCGGGGCGAACGTCCCGCGCAGGTGCACCCTGATCACCGCGTCCCACTCGTCGGGGGTCATGTTGACCAGCATGCGGTCCCGCAAGATCCCTGCGTTGTTGACGAGGGTGTCGATACGCCCGAAAGTGTCTATCGCCGAGCGGATCATACGGCTAGCTCCGTCGAAGTCCGACACGTCGTCGCCGTTCGCAATCGCTTCGGCTCCCATGGCGCGGATCTCGTCGACCACTTCGCCGGCCGGACCCGCCGAGCTGCCCGTCCCGTCAGTGTTCGAGCCGAGGTCGTTGACGACGACTTTCGCCCCTTGACGGGCGAACTCCAACGCGTGCTCGCGGCCGATGCCCCTCCCAGCGCCGGTCACGACCACCACTCGTCCCTCGCAGATACCTGTCACTTAGACCTAACCCTCCTGTCGGTTGTCGCCCGGTCGTGCCGTGCGCGCGCCGGTCAACCGGTACCCTAGACCCTCGCGATGGCCCAACACCTACTAGGCGACCTGAACCCTGCCCAGGCGGAAGCTGTCGCACACCCCGAAGGTCCCCTCGTGGTCGTAGCAGGCGCAGGCTCGGGAAAGACGAGGGTCCTCACCAGGCGGATAGCCTGGCTGGTGTCGGAGGCGGGACTGTCCCCCTTCGAGATCCTGGCGATCACCTTCACGAACAAAGCCGCTGGGGAGATGCGCGAACGCGTCGGCGCTCTAATCGGCCCTGCCGCGGAGCGCATGTGGGTTTCCACGTTCCACTCGGCTTGCGTTCGGATCCTGCGACGCGACGCCTCCCGCCTCGGCTACCGCCCGAATT
>JAJZAM010000184.1 GCA_021799445.1 Actinomycetes bacterium | reverse complement strand
TACCACGGCGTGACGTCACGCTCGGACGTCCGAGAGAGCTCGGCGGCGACAAGGCCAGGAAGGTCGGACGCCACGAGGCCTTCCGCCAAGCCGCGCCTGGCCGCGCGGGCGTGGACGAAAGCAGCGACGCTGGCAGCAAGCCAGGCGTCCATGCCTCTCGCCAGGAACGCTGCCACTATGCCGGATAGAACGTCGCCGCTTCCAGCGGTCGCGAGGCTGGGAGGGCCTTCGGCGCACAAAGCTACCCGGCCGTCGGGTGCTCCCACAACGGTCGTAGGCCCTTTGAGCAGGACTACCGAGCCGCTCTTGTCCGCTGCGTCACGTACCTCGGCTATGCGGTCCGCCTGGGGTAGGTGACCGCTCAGTCGGCGGTACTCCATGTCGTGAGGCGTCAGGACCAGGGGCGCTGCACGCGAGCGTGCTATGTCACCGACCGCTTGGAGGGACCCTAGGGCGTTCAACGCGTCGGCGTCGACTACGGCTGGGATCTCTGTCCGCTTGAGCAGTTCAGCCGTGGCGGTCGCTGAGCCCACCCCGCCGGCACCGCCCGACGCGCCAGCTCCGAGTCCCGGGCCGACCACCATTGCTTTAGTCCTCTTGGCAGCTGCGGCTGCCGCTTCCACCCAACCGGCCCCGTCGAGTGCGACACGCACCTGTTCGACCGGGGCCGCTCCGGCGGCGAGGTCCGCGCCGGGCACCCCGACGAGGGCGTAGCCTGCGCCGGCGCGCATCGCCGAATGTGAGCACAACATGGGAGCTCCCATCATCGCCGGGGACCCGCCGATGACCAGGACAGCGCTTTTCCACTTGTGGGACGAACGTGGCCTAGCGGGGATGGAGCCCATGTCGGAGCTCTCGACCAGCCAGCTTCGGGCTGCCCTACGGGCCAGCTCCTCCAGGCCGATGCCCGCCAACTCGACCGTCCCGCAGCGCTGTGGCCCCTCGCCGAGCAGCAAGCCCGGCTTGTACGCGCCGAACGTCACCGTCGTCGCCGCGACCATGGACTCGCCCGTCCCGGTGAAACCCGACAGACCCGACGGAATGTCGACCGCCAGCACCGGAGCGGTCCCCTGCTGCGGTGGACGGTAGGGGCGGCTAAGCCCGTTCCCGTAAGCCGCGTCGACTATCAGCTCGCTCCCTGCGAGCAGCGTCGCATCCGCCCGGTCGCCGGGATCTGTCACCGCCACCCGCGCCCCCCAGGATCGCAGGACGCGGGCGGCGACACGTCCGTCCGCGCCGTTGTTACCCTGCCCGGCTATTACCACCACCCGACGTCCGTAAGCGCCCCGGAGCATCCGCCTGGCTGATAGCGCCACAGCAAAACCCGCCCTTCCGACCAGCACTTCTTCGGGTTCGGTCGCTTCGGCGTCTACCTCAGCCATTTCGGGGGGGCTAAGTACCGGCTTCACGAGCAGGCCACCACCGTCGCCGCAGCGATGCTGTCTGTGTGGGACAGCGAAACCAGCCAGCCCGCCACGCCTCTCGTCACGGCGAGGCGTTCGGCTCGACCCCGCACCAGAAGTGTCGGCGCTCCGCTGGACGCCCGCTCGACGGCCACGTCGATCCAGTCGAAAGATCCGAGGCCGACCTGGAGAGCTTTCATCGTCGCCTCCTTCGCAGCGAAGCGCGCCGCGAGCGAAGGGATGGGATCGGCGAGCGAGTCGGTATAGGCAAGCTCCTCGACGGCGAAGAGGCGGGTGAGGGCGTTCTTGCGGCGCCGGATGAGCTCGCCGAAGCGTTCGACTTCGACCAGGTCGACGCCGAGGCCTATAACGCCGCCTTTCACGCCGGGTTCGACCTCCACCGTTGCGCAAGCTGGTAGACCGGTTCGGTCAGAAGGTCCACGAGCGGTTCGAGGCCCAGGCGTGACAGCTCGAAGCTCTCCTCTGTCTCGGTGACCGCATCCCTGAGGGCGTCGAGGCGGGTCCGGTAACCGGCGAGCACTTCGGCCGCCGCATCGGCGGAAAGGCGATCCGCGATTCGCACGTGTAGGAGCGTCATGCCGCAGACCTCGCCGTCTTTGGCTTCGGGCACCAACACGACGGTACGTCCGTCGCGGGCTCCCCGGACGACGGTCACCTCGCGTTCCTCGGCCGCGCGATGCTTGCTACCGAGCAGTCGGGGATCCCGGGCCGTGCGTGAAGGCGCGATGCGAGTTGCGAGCCCCGACATGTCGATCACCGACGCGGTCGCGTTGGACCCGTCGGACCCCCAGTCGATCCCATACCTCGTGTAGCCGAGCACATCTTCGACTGCAGCGTCGAGGCTTGCCAGGGTCCGCAACGCCCGGTAGCCGAGCGCATCGGCGCTCGGCCCGGCGGCCAGAACCGCGGCGACGAGCGGCACGCCCAGAAGCGCCGACTCGCTCCTGGAGATACCGACGGTTACCGTCTTGGCCTGGTGCTTGATCGCATCGACAGGCCTTGTCAGTTCGTCAATAGCCTCGTTGAGCGCGTCGAGCAGTTCGTCGTTGATCGCCTGGGGGGTTCCGATCTTGCCTGTCTCGGCCTCGAAACCTTCCAGAGGCGCTTGCCCTGTCGCGTAGCGAAGCATACCCGTCAATCTGACAGCGGTGGAGGCGCTCAGGTTCCCGTCGAAGCGACCTTCACGCAACCCGACCACGAAAGGATCCGCTGCTCGCTGCACCGACTCCTGATCGACCCGCGAAAACCCGCCTTTGCGGGTAATGCCGGCCTCTACCGCTTCCCGTACGGCGCGAAGGGTCCGGGCTTGGGCGTCTATCGCGAGGGCCGCTTCGTAGCCGAAGATGTGACCTACCATCGCGGACAGCACGAACCCGACAGCCGGGTGAGCACGCGGCACGCTGACGACGCGGGCCCCGAGCGCTTCGAATCGGGACTGCTCTCCTTCTGTGGCGATCACCACCGGTAGCGCCTTGTGGGCGTTGTAGATTGCTACTTCTTTGGCGACGTCGTCAGCGTTGGCTCCGCTCAGCCCCGACGCGCACACGATAACGAGCGGCTCGCAGGACAGGTCGATGTGCTTTTTGTCCTCGGTGTAGTCGGCGGATATCGACCTGTAGCAAAGCTCCGACAGTTTGATCCGCACCTCGGCAGCGGCGACCCGGTCGGGGCCGCTTCCCACGACTGCCCAGAACTTCCGGGGCGGTGCCACCTCGGCGGCTATGGCCGCCACGCTGTCGCGCTTGGCCAGGACGGTCTCCATCTGCGACGGTAGCGCCAACAGCGCCCTGAGGATCGCAGCGAGGTCTCCCTCGCTGAGCGCTGCACGCCCTGGGAACGCCGCCGCTAGACCAGCCGCTATCAACCATCCAGCGGCAACCTGGGAGTAGAACGCCTTCGTCGAAGCTACGCTCATTTCCACGTCCCGGCCGTCGGAAGTGTAGAACACGCCGTGTGCCTTCGTGGCTAGGTCACTGCTGCGACGGTTCACCACGGCGAGGACGCGCGCTCCGCGGTGGCGAACAAGGTCGACGGTCCGATTGGTGTCAGTCGTGGTACCCGATTGGCTTATCGCAACTACCAGCGTGTCGGACATGTCGTCGCGCAGCATGAACCCCGAAAGCTCCGTGGCTGGCAGGGCCTCGACGAGCGTCCCAGCGATGCAGTACCTCAAGGCGGCGGCGACCGCCTGGCCAGCGACCGCCGCCGTGCCCTGGCCGACCACCAAGACCCGGCTGATCGCACCCTGGCGCCAAGGGTCGAGGATCGAAGCCGGAAGCGTGTGGGCGTCGAGAACGACCGACGGACGATTGTCACTGCCTACGAGGAGCCTGCCGCGCATCGTCTTACGGAACGACTCGGGCGACTCGGTTAGCTCTTTCAACAAGAAATGCTCGTATCCGCGCCGGTCCACGTCCCGTGTCGTGATACCGGCCCGGCGAACCTCGTCTGGCTTTACGGCGGCTAAAACGCCGTTATAGCGGCGGCGGCTCATGCCCTCCAGGGTTCCGGCCCCGGCCCTTGAGAGGGTGACGATCTCACCGCCGGTGCTGTCACCGTCCATACGCACGAAGCTGTCGGTCTCCTCGACAAGCCCGTAAGGTTCGCTCGCCACCACGAACGCGTTGTCCGCCAAACCCACGTAGAGAGACTGTCCCGACCCAGCCAGCGCCAGGTAAAGGTCATCGGGGCATCGGGCGGAACTTGCGGCTATCGCCAGGGACCCCTCCAGGCGGGTGACTGTCGCGGCGAAAGCCTCCGACGGAGACGCACCCTCGCTCAGACGGCGAGCCATGAGCACCGGGATCACCTTCGCGTCGGTGGTCACCTCCGGCGGAGGGGCCAGGGCCTCTGCCCTGGACAGCTCGAGGTGGTTGTCTACGTCACCGTTGAGCGCCACGACGACGTACGGCGCCGCGGGCCGTCCGATCTCCTCGGAGTTCACCGGGTGCGCGTTCGGCTCCGAGATGATCCCGACGCTCGCCCACCGGGTGTGGGCTACTACCGTCACCCGCGAGCCCTCCTCGGCGAGAGCCCCAGCCAGGGCGTCGTCGGCGGCGATCGCGTCTGCGAGGTGCCTTACGTTGTCGCCAAGTTCACCTATCTCCGCGGCGGCCTTGTAGACGAAGCACACGACACCCCCCGCCTCGTCGACCCGACGGGCGGAACCGGACGGGAAGGACAGGTCCTCTTCGCGTCCTGCGAGGGAGGCTCCGTCCCGGCCTGCGGCTCCGGCCACCATGACGTGCAATCCCGCCGAGTCCCTCCCGCGAACTTCGAGGCGGTCAAGCGCCGCCAGCGCCACGCCTATCGCCCACCAGCCGTCCAACGCGCCCGGCGGCGTCCGGCGCCCGCCGAGGAGTGCACCTACCCTGGCTGCCATTCCGAGCCGGTCTTTGGACACCGACCAGGTGGCGTCCTTGGCTTTGCCCAAGAGCTCTTCTAGTGCCGCTAGATCACCGTC
>JAJZAM010000183.1 GCA_021799445.1 Actinomycetes bacterium | reverse complement strand
CCACCCCGTCTAGGACAGCCCCCTCTAGCGTCATTAACCCCGATGTGATCCCGCCCGTGATCACCATCCCTTACGTCGACGCCGTCTTCAAAGTACTCGAACACATCGACGGAAATGTATCTCGGAGCCTGCTCCTCGCCGGGCGCCTCACACAGACGGATCTGACGGATCTTAGGGCGATTTATGGTAATCCATTGTACGCACAGGAAGTAAAAATCGCCCAACAAAGTATCGGCGAAAACTTGTCTAATGTTCGCCGTCCTCCAGGTGATGTAGTTGTAAAAGTTCTTAAGATATTGAGTGCTTCTAGTGACTGCATTTTCGTGTCGACTCGGAGTGATTACAGTTCAGTACTAATAAACCCAGGGCAGACACCAGCTTCATCATACTTCGGGCTAGATCAGAAGACTTCACAGGCTGAACCTTCAATAAATCCGACTCCTTGGAGTATTTTTTTTAACGAAGTTTTCATGAAACCAGCAGCAATTCCCGACCAATGCACAAAGCAATAGTCGTTACCGTATCGCTGCTCGTCGGAGTCATTGGGTTGGCACACGATTCGTACGGGCTGAGTTCTGCAGAGGTTGGTTGCTACGGTGGAATTTTCGGTCAGGCGGTTGACTGTGGCGGAGGGTACCTAGTGACTATTCCTGGGCAGGTGCCGGTAGCTGTTCAGCCGCAACCTGTACCTTCGGGGCCGCCGATGACGTTGCCTTCGACCCCGACAACTACCGTAGCTACAACAACGAAGCCTCCGCTGGTCCTAACGGTAGTTCAGGGAGCTAACGGCCCGTGTATAGCTGACACGGCTCAGGACTTGGCTGTATTGGCTGCTTATACACTCGTGCATATAGCTGTTTGTCCTCCGTCACCGCAGGCGCCCAGTGCGCCTGTGCAAGTGGTCGATCCGACGACGATAGCTGTAAATTTCTGGAAGACGATCCCTCTGCCTGTGCCGGACCCGACCGTGCCACCTGGGTACGCTCTCGCTGGAAAGGTAGCGTACCTAGTTACCGGTGGAACAATCGACCCAGCACCGTATGTTGATAACACACCATTAGGAGCTTTGACGGTCAAGGCTACCGGACAATATCTCGTCAACTGGGGGGATTCATCGCAACCAACTTGGGCTGGTCCTTACGATTTCGAGGGGCTCGCGTATCCTAACGGCCAGATTACTCACGTATACGAGAACTCGGGCATCTATTCGATCACCGTACGGGAAGATTGGTCCGCTAGTTGGAGCTTGGCCGGATCAACAGGTACCGTGTCCGGCTTGGCGACCTCGGCCACGATAAGGAACTTTGTGGTGAAGCAGCTCCAAACCATCCTGGCAAATTAGATCTCCGGGGCGGCTGGGCCCGTCGTCTGGTTCGGCCGGTAGGCTGAAAGGCCATGCTGGAACGGCTCGAAGGTCTGGAACGCGAATACGAAGCCGTGCTGATCCAGTTGTCCGATCCGGAGGTCATCGCAGATCAGAAGAAGCTCCGGGAGGTGTCAAGGCGTCACAGCGAGCTCGAGCCGGTCGTCCAGGTCTACAAGCACTACCGCCAGGCGCTCGACGATCTTGCCGTGGCGAGGGAGATGCTTTCGGAGGCATCGTCGGGTGAGGACAGGGACACGATGCGAGCCGAGGTCGAGTCGGCCGAGGAGTCGGTGTGTCGAATGGAGGAGCAGCTCAAGGTCCTTCTGCTTCCCAAGGATCCCAACGACGGAAAGAACGTCATAGTAGAGATTCGTGGCGCTGAAGGCGGCGAGGAGGCGAACCTGTTCGCCAGGGATCTCTTCGAGATGTACAGCCGTTACGCGGAGCGCAAGGGCTTCGGGATGGAAGTGATGTCCAGCGACCCTTCGGACATGGGCGGCCTCAACCAGGTCACCTTCATGGTCAAAGGCCCGGCGGCCTGGTCGCATTTCATGGCCGAAGGGGGACCGCACCGGGTTCAGAGGGTTCCGGTTACAGAGTCGCAAGGCAGGGTCCACACGTCTTCGGCGACAGTAACGGTCCTGCCTGAAGCCGAGGAGGTGGATGTGCACATCGAGGAGAAGGATCTAAAGATCGACGTCTACCGCTCTACTGGCCCCGGAGGCCAATCAGTAAACACGACCGACTCGGCTGTGAGGATCACCCACATTCCGACGGGGATAGTCGTGGCGATGCAAGACGAGAAAAGCCAGATCCAGAACCGGGCTAAAGCGATGCTCGTGCTTCGGTCCCGGATCCTAAAGGCGGAGCAGGATCGCCAAGCTGCGGCGGTGTCTCAGGCGAGGCGCAGCCAGGTGGGCGGCGGAGGTCGCTCCGAGAAGATCCGCACCTACAACTACAAAGAGAACCGGGTCACCGATCATAGGATCGGCTTGACGCTCTACAAGCTCGACAAGATTATGGCCGGCGAGCTAGACGAGATCATCGACGCCCTCATGGCCGACGAAAGAGCACGCCAGCTGGCGGGTCAGATGGACCAGTGAGCCGAGAAGGTTCGGCCACGGCTACCCAGCCCTCGCGGCGACCGAGCTGGGGTGAGCTGCAACGGCTAGCGGAGGTGGAGTTGGCGGATCGCCGGGAGGCCCGCTGGCTGGTCGAGAGCGTCGCGGGTGGTCGTGTACCTCTCGCTGGAACGCCCACCGACGATCAGCGGAGCTTGGTTCACGAGCTGATAACAAGGCGACGGGCCGGTGAGCCTCTCCAGTATGTGGTCGGATCCTGGCAGTTCCGGGGGCTCGAACTTCTTGTGGACCGCCGGGTGCTTATACCAAGACCGGAGACCGAGCAGGTAGTGGAGGTAGCGCTAGGTTACCTCCACCGCCTGGCGGAGATGACCCACCAGACCTCACGGTCGGGGCCAGCGTTGGAGGGGGTGGCACCGGTGTTGGAGGTGGTGGACCTGGGAGTGGGCTCCGGGGCGATAGCCCTGTCCATGGCCGCAGAGTGGCCTTGCACGACTAGCCTTCACGCAGGCTCGGGCGCCTCGTCGAGGCCGGAGGTAGACGTGGAGGTATGGGGGGTGGACCGCAGCGCCGACGCTCTAGACGTCGCCGAAGCGAACCGTGACCGCCTGGGCGAGCGGTTTGCGTCGAGGGTGAGACTGCTCCGAGGGGACTGGTGGCAGGCACTTCCCAGTCACCTCGAAGGAAGGATAAGCCTGGCCGTGTCCAACCCGCCGTACATTTCGAGCCCTGAAATGGCCGGTATCGAACCTGTGGTAAAAGATTGGGAGCCAACAGAGGCCCTCGAAGCTGGACCGACGGGGACCGAAGCTCACCGGACTATCCTCCGAGACGCTCCACGATGGCTCCATCCAGGCGGGATTGTCGTGTTGGAGATCGCACCTCATCAGGCTGAGGAGGTGGCAGAGTCAGCGTCGCAAGCTGGACTTGTCCAAATCGAAGTCTACCCCGACCTCGCCGGACGGCCGAGGACGGTGGTAGCCAGAGCGCGTTGACAGCGTGACGAAACACAACGGAGGACGGACCTCATGATCGAGCGAGAACTAACAGCGAATGGCTGCGCGGTCATCGCAGCTCACGGCGACCCGCCACCCGCTGACGCCGTCCACGCGGCGACCGAGGCGCTCGGGCGGGGCGCGGTGATAGGCGTTCCCACCGAAACCGTCTACGGGTTGGCCGTAGATCCTTGGAAGCCCGGGGCGGCGGAACGAGTTTTCGCTGTGAAGGCGCGCCCTAGAAACGTGGAGCTACCGGTGTTCGTCGCCGGCATCGACCAGGCTGAGAGGCTCGTAGAGGACATGCCGGAGCCGGCTCGGCGTCTCATGGAAGCTTTCTGGCCTGGACCGCTCACGGTCGTGTTGCGACGCCGCCACGGGATGTCGGCTGACCTTGGAGACAATCAAGACACGATCGGCCTGCGCTGCCCCGCGCACCCAGTGCCCCTGGCGATATGCGCAGCATACGGGCCCTATGCCACCACCAGCGCGAACACTCACGGCAGCGCTCCGTTCCAGCGCGCCAAAGATCTCGCCAACAAACTGGCAGGCGTCGAGGTAGTCCTCGACGCAGGGTTTTGCGACGGTCAACCTTCCAACGTGGTGGAGGTGCTAGGCGACGAGCCCCGATCCCTGCGCGCAGGACCCCTGGATTGGGAGTGTATAGTCCAGACTGCTGCTGGCCTTCCTAGGGCCCGTTAGGCGATACAACCTGGAAATATGGGAACTCCCGAGTTGCCCTCGGTGCGTCGCGCGTGCGATGATTGGGCACGTGCCGGTTCGTCGACACGTAAAGCCCAACGCCGAAAGGTCAATTCGACCAGCGACACCCGATCTCTCAGAGGTTCATGGACAAGCAGCGACCGGGCATCATGTCCTTCGCCAGCATTGGTATGACCAATGCGATCTGCCTTGCGGCGGGGTTGATCGGCGGCTGGTACGCCGACAGGGCGCTAGGAACGCTGCCGCTCTTCTTGTTCGTCGGCCTTGCGTGTGGGATAGCCGCCGGGGTCCTTGCGACGAGGGCCGAGTACAAGAGATTCTTCTAGACGGCAAACCTGCCTGACTTACAATCCTGCAATTCGAGACGACGAGCGTAAACCTTGCTGACTGCCTTCCCCCTTAACGAAATAGAACGAGTGGTGCGACGCACCGCCATCGCAGCGATCGCTGTTGGAGCTGTCGTCTCCGGTGTGGCGGCTCTGCTAGGCACGCCTTACTTCGCCCCGGGGATGGCTATCGGCCTTGGATTGGCGATAGCCAACCACAGGGTGTTCCAGTCTTCCGCAATGAGGTTCACCACCCCCGAAGGCGCCCTCAGCCGTAAGCCGTTCGCAGGTAGCGTCCTGCTGCGCCTGGGGGTCTGCACGGCAGTAGCGTTCGGCCTGCTCATCTTGGACCGGCCCGTCGGCTGGGGCGTGGTAGCCGGCTTGGCGATCTTCCAGGCGACCATGCTGGTCAGCGCCCTGATTTCTCTGCTTCGCTTCCAGCGTAACGCT
>JAJZAM010000182.1 GCA_021799445.1 Actinomycetes bacterium | reverse complement strand
CCACGGCCGGAACCTTGTAGGGGCCGGTAGCGTGACCGGCGGCGCGTTCGAGGACTTTCATTCCGACGCTCGCGTAAGCGCCGGAGTCGCCGACCATCCTCGCCCGAACCGCCGTCAACCTTCCGTCCATGTCACAGCCGGCCTCGTATCGCATGGTGATCGGGTGGCGCTTGGCGTGCACGAGGAAGCTCTCCTCGCGCGACAAGGTGCATTTGACTGGACTTCCGACAAGCCACGCTGCAAGGGCGGCGTGAGCCTGGTTGGACATGTCCTCCTTGCCGCCGAAAGCCCCGCCGTTAGAAACGAGCTCTACGCTGACCTTGTCCGCTCCGACGCCGAGGCAGGCGGCTATCTGGTCGCGGTCGTCCCATATGCCTTGCCCTCCGGAGTACACGTGCAGGCCCCCGTCGGCCCGTGGGACCGCCAGCGTGGACTCCGGTTCGAGGAAGGCGTGCTCCACCCGCTGGGTTTCGAAAGTCTCCGTCACAGTGTAGGCGCTCGCGCTCAGTGCTTCGTCGACGTCACCACGCGAGTAAGACGACACCGACAGTACGTTGCCGTCCGTGCCCCACACGGCCACCTCGTCGCTCATAAGAGCGACCCCCGGATCGACAAGCGGTTCGAGGACGTTGTAGTCGACGTCTATCAGAGCGGCTGCCCGGCGGGCGTGGTCTCTAGTGTCGGCGACCACTACGGCTATGACGTCGCCTGCGTAGGAAGTCCTGCCGCCGACTGGGATCATCACCGGCCAATCCTTGTGCAAGATACCCACCCGCAGGTCTCCGGGGATGTCCGCCGCTGTCAACACTGCGCGTACGCCAGGAGCGCCCAGCGCACGGATAGTGTCGACGGCGAGTACTTCGGCACGGGCGTGGTCGGTCAGTCGCAAAGCGGCGTGCAACATCCCCGGGACCCGCAGATCGTCGACGTACCCACGGTCGCCTAGTGCGAGAGCCTCCGCCTGGTAGCGGGACCCTGTGGTTCCGACGCCGGCAGGCAGACCTGCCTCGCAGTCGTCACCGTGCGCCACGGCGGATATGGCATCGAGTATCTTCACGTACCCCGTGCATCTACACAGGTGCGCTCCGAGATGCCTGCTCATGTCCTCGCGGGACAGCTCAGGACCTTTTTTGTCGATCTGTGCTTTCGCCCTCATTACGATGCCGGGGATGCAAAAGCCGCACTGGAGACCTCCGTGGGACGCGAAGGCTCTCGCGTAGCGTTGCCTTTCAGCTTCGGGGAGACCTTCGAGGGTGACCACTTGACGGCCGGCCGCTTTGGCAACCGGGTACTGGCAAGACACGGTGACCTTAGAGTCGACCATCACAGTGCAGCAGCCGCACTGTCCCGACGGCGAGCAGCCGTCCTTGGCTGAGGTTATGCCGAGCTCCTCCCTGAGAGCTGCAAGCAGGTGAGGGTGGTCTGCGCTGACCGAGACCTCAGCGCCGTTGACTGTCATGGTGACAGTTTCCCTGTCGACTTGCTCGGCTGCTTGTAGGGTCGTCACTGGCGTTCACCTTCCTCGATATGGCGTTCGGAGGTCGCGGCTGGTCCCGCTGCCCGGCTCGACTTGCCGTTGTCAGCGTCGGTGAGGATCGAATAACACTCCGGGCGACGGTAGCGGTCGAAGTCGAACAGAGTCTGTTTGTACCTGGCGCACCAGTCGATGTCGCACTCGGCGACGATCACCTCGTCAGCGTTGGTTATCGCCTGCGCCACGACTTGGCCCGACGGTGCGATGATGCTGCTCTGGGCGAGCGAGTCGACGCCTTCCTCAATGCCGCCTTTGGCTGTTGCGACGACCCAAGTTCCGTTCTGGTAGGCGCCGGCTTGGAGCACCAGTTGGTTGTGGAAGCCGGCTAGCACATCCTGCGAAGGGTCGGGAGCGTAGTGGATCGGCGTGTTGTAGCCGCAAAGGATCATCTCAACGCCCTGTAGACCCATCACCCGGTAGGTTTCGGGCCAGCGTCGGTCGTTGCAGATCATCATCCCCACCCTGGCGTCCAGGTATTCGTGCACGGCGAAGCCGTCAGGGCTGGCTTCGAAGTAGTAGCGCTCCAAGTGCTGGAACGGTCGCCACGGCTCGTTCGCTTCGTGGCCCGGGATGTGGACCTTGCGGTACTTGGCAGCGATCAACCCTTGGCGATCGACGAGGACCGAGGTGTTGTAGCGGTGACCTTGCGGGGTCAGCTCCGCGTATCCGAGGTAGAAGCCCACCCGTCGTCTCGCCGCCTCATCGAAAAGGGGCTTGGTGTCAGGCCCGGGCATCTCGGTCTCGTACCAGTGGTCAGCAGCCGCCAGGGGTTCCTGCCACCAGCGGGGGAAGAACGTGGTCAGCGCCAACTCGGGGAACACGACCAGGTCGGCGCCTCGGTCGGCTGCGTGAGCGAACATGGCGAGGAGCCGCTCCACGACAGCAGCCCTGGTCTCGTGGGTCGCCACCGGGCCCATCTGTGCGGACGCCACGACCAGGCTGCGGCTCATCTCGACACCTCGACGTCTTGCACCTGAGCTTCTAAGAAATCAGTGTCGGCGAGGTCCAACAGGACCTGGAGCAGGACGTTCGCCCCAGCCTCTAGGTGCCCGGTGTCGGTGAACTCCTTCGGGTTGTGGCTGATACCGCCAACGCTGGGCACGAAGATCATCCCCGCCGGACACATACGGGCGAGCATCTGAGCGTCGTGACCCGCACCTGACGCCAAGCGTCTAACCGACAGCCCCAAGCCGGCGGCTTTGGACTCGACCAGCGAGACCACCCTCGGGTCGAACTCGACCGGGGCGAAACGTGCGAGCCTGCGGCCAGACCAAGATACGCCTTCCCTCCGGCAGATCTCGGCTATCTCACCAGCAAGTGCCGCTTCGGCCTTTGCCAGCAGACCCTCGTCGGTGTTGCGCAGGTCCACGGTCATAGTCGCTTTCGCTGCGACGACGTTCACCAGGTTCGGCACCAGTTCCAGCCGGCCCACCGTCGCTACCTGGTCAGCTCCCATTTCCACCGCTATGCGCCGGGATTGCACTGCGATCTCGGCTGCTACCAGCCCGGGGTCGTGGCGGTATGACATCGGCGTCGTGCCTGCGTGATTCGACTGGCCTACCACTGTCAGCTCCTGCCAGGAGATCCCCTGGACCCCTGTCACGGCGCCGATGTCGTCGCCGTGGGCTTCGAGGACCGGACCCTGCTCTATGTGCAACTCTACGTACGCGTAGGGGGCCAGACCCGGGCAGGGTGCCGAGCCGACGTAACCGATGCGGGCAAGTTCGTCTCCGAGCCTCGCCCCGTCGGTGGCTGTGATGTCGCGTGCTTCTTCGACGCCGAGGCCGCCACAGTAGACGAGGCTACCCAGCATGTCTGGGGAAAAACGGGCCCCTTCCTCGTCGGTGAAGAAGGCGACGGCGATGGGACGGCGGGTCGTTACCCCGGCTCGTGACAGGGTTTCGATCACCTCTAGGCCGGCGAGGACTCCGAGGTTCCCGTCGTAGATGCCTCCCGTGGCGACCGTGTCTATGTGCGAGCCGCACATGACCGGCGGGCCGTCGGACAGTCCTGGCCTGGTTGCCACCACGTTGCCTATCTCATCGACGCTGACGTCCAAGCCGAGGTCGGTCATCCACGTAACTACCAGGTCGCGGCCGGCTCGGTCCTCGTCGGTCAGGGCGAGACGTGCGCAGCCCCCGTCACCGGTAGAGCCGATCTCGCCGAGCTCTTTGAGCCTGGCGGTGAGCCTCCCGACGTCAATCCGAAGGTCTTCGTGCACCCTTACAAAATGGCGCGATCTTGACTAAATGTCAAGCACTATTTGATATTTCGTCAAGACCAATTGCTGTCTGGCTACACTCTGCTACGTGGTCTATGCGAAGGTGGACTTTACCGTCGAGCCTTTCACCGACGGGGAGATGGGACCGCACGTGCAGGCGGCCCTGGCCGCCGCTCGCGACAGCGGCTATGAGCCCGAGGTCGGCCCGTTCGGTAACTCGATGAGCGGACCTGTCGACTCGGTACTGCCAGCAGCAGCAGCAGCCGTCGGGGCAGCCTTACACGCCGGAGCAACCGGCGTGGCGATGACCGTGACCAGGCTGGATTCCAGCGACGAGGCGGCAGCCTTCCTTGACGCCGTCCGGCCGGTCGTGGCTGCCCTCGGAGGACGCATCGTCTCAGCCGCTCAAATATCGGCGACTACGCTGCCTTTGAAATGGAAAGGCGAGGTCGTTGCCGGGGTCGACCTCGTCGCCCAGCCAGCCCAACAATCCCAGCCAACCCAGGCAGCTGGCTTCCAAAACGGTCTTAGCGCGCTGGTGGGTGAGGTCGAGTCCACCTTGGGAGCTTCGCTGTCGGACCTTGACCGAGCGTTGAAGCAGCGGGCAGTACGGATGCTCGACGAACGCGGCGCATTCCTCATCCGTAACGCCGTCGAAGCGGTGGCCGACACGATGGGAGTGTCACGGGTGACGGTCTACAACTACCTCAACGCCACGCGCGCCAACCCCTGAGTTCCCCTGTCAGTCCCCCCCCGGATCCCGCCTCTCACAGCCGGGCGAAAAGCCGTTGCGCCTGCTCGGCCGCGCGAGCTCTCACCTCGGCGGCGTCGACCCTCGTAGGCGCTCCCGCTTGAAGGACTGGCTCACCGTCCACCCAAACGTCCAACGCCCGCACACCGGTGGTAAAAGCAGCGCACCACGGGTCATCAACGTTAGCGTAGCTCCACCGCACCCGGTCTGACCGGGCCTCGGGTACCAGGTCCCATCCTGCTTCCAACCAGCGCCAAGCCTGCTCGGGGGTTGCGGTGACGTCGAACTCGCGAGCGCGGGCGTACGCGAGCCGGAACTCTTCGAGCATGTCGGCGCCTATCCCGTCGGTTCCTAGCACGACCCTCCCCTCCCATGTCTGAGGCGACGCGTAGCCGACAGCGTTGTTCATGTTGGAACGCGGGTTGTGGGCGAGAGTTCCGGGCAGGTC
>JAJZAM010000181.1 GCA_021799445.1 Actinomycetes bacterium | reverse complement strand
TCTACGGCCGGCCGAGGCTCGACCCTGCACTTCCCGGCCAGCTGCTCGACGTGATCAGGTCGTGCGTCGCAGCCGACCCTTCCAAACGCCCTGACAGCGCCCTGGCTGTCGCAGAGAAACTCGAGCCTTACGCGACCTCCGCTCCGCCAGGCGCTTCATCGCTGACGGGCCACGCCGGATCGGTGCAACAGTGATCAGCAGATTGGAAGTCACGTCCGGCTCGGGGGTCGCGATCCGATACGGCAGCGTGGCGGCGTGGACTACGCCCGACGCGTCGGCTGCGCTGCACGCCTTCCTGATCGAGTCGGCCCGTAACCTGGCGGATTCCCCCGAAGCCGGTCAGATACTCGTCGACCATCTGGTGGCGGTCCTAGGAGCGGGCGACCCCGAACCCCAGGTCGGGTTCGCCGTAGTCGGCCCCGGCCGCTCCGGTCTGGTTGGGCTGCTTCACGGTCCCGTCCAAGCTTGGGACGGTGACTCGTGGACTGTCGTCCCGTCTCAACCCGGCTGGGCGAGCCTTGCGTGCACCCCATCCCCAGCGCTGTTCGTTAACCGGTCCGGTGACGCCACCCCCGCGGCCACACCGTCGTCGGTCCTAGACCTCGAAGCAGGTATCGTGCCAGGAGGCGGTTTCATCCTTTGGCCGTTCGACACGGCTGGAGATCCGCTGCAAGAAGGGGATTTAGCCGTTGGAGCCTCGCACGAGGCGCTGGACGTCACCCTCGTCGACGGGACGCCGGACGTGCAGGGGGCGACCCAGATCATGGCGAGCGTCCCGCTCGAAGATTTCGCCGATCTGCCAAAGCCCGGCGACCCTGGCGATGCGACACCCGATTTGCACGCTTGGGTCTTCGATCTGCGATCCGCAGTGCCTGCGGCTCGGCGTCGGAGCGGTTCTCCCCTGCCAGCTGTCGGCTCACCGTTCCTGGTAGACAGCAGTCAGGTTCTCGTCGGCGGTGTTCGCTGCCACCGAGGCCACCTCAACAGGCCTGGCATGATCTTCTGTGCCGTTTGCTCCAGTCCAGTTCGCGACGGGGAAGAACCACCGACCGTCGGCCCTCGGCCTCCGTTGGGTTGCCTGGTAACCTCGGACGGCGGCGTTTACCGCCTCGACAGCGACTACAAAGTCGGTCTCTCAACGCCGGGCAACCCCGACGGGGTTTGCGCCACCAACCCTGGACTTTCCGACCCACACCACCCGCTCCGACCCCTCGACTTTGGGGGAGACCCCACCACGCAAGGCCGCGCGGAGATCCTCCTCGAAGGCTGGGACGTCGTAGTCGTAGACGGCGGATCCGATGTGGGCACTTACCTGTACCCACCCGGCGCCTCCAAGTGGCAGCGGATGGCTAGCGGGGCGCGGGCGGTGCTCGCGCCTGGAAGCCACATCTCTTTCGGGCGGAACGTGGTCACCTACATCAACCCATGGGTGGCGGCGCCGCCAGCGGACGCCGCCGACCCGGAACGGCCGTCGCAGTGAGCGGTGTTTCACTCTACGAACGCGTCGGAGGGAACCGGTTCTTCGAAGAGCTGACCAACCGCTTCTACGCGGCGGTGGCGAGCGACCCCGTCCTTAGACCTCTTTACCCCGACGACGACGCCGAGCTCGAAGCCTCAAGGCGACACCTAGCTTTGTTCCTCGCACAGTTCTGGGGTGGCCCGAAGGTCTACTCTGAGCAACGAGGGCATCCCCGGCTCCGAATGCGCCACTCGACGTTTCGTATAGGCCCCGCCGAGCGGGACGCATGGTTGCGTCACATGCGTAACGCCGTCCAAGCCGCAAAGCTCGACCCTCTCGACGAGATGCAGCTGCTGAGCTACCTGGCCGACGCCGCAGAGCACCTGGTCAACGCGCCGACGTGACCGACGGGACCGACGTGATCGGCAGCGGTCCTCCCGCAGCGTTGTACGCCGACATCCGGGGGAGCTCCGACGAGGCCGTCGTGCTTTTGCACGGCCAGCCCGGAAGCTCCGGCGAATGGGATAGCGTCGCCGGGCTGCTAGAGGACCGGTTCTTGGTGATCACCCCGGACCGGCCCGGCTACGGTCGCAGCGACGGCCCGGCGACCGGGTTCGCCGGCAACACCGCTGCGCTCATCACCCTCCTCGACCGTCTAGGAGTCCCTCGTGCCCTGATAGTCGGGCACAGCTGGGCTGGTGGTGCGGCGATCTGGGCGGCTGCCAAGCACCCGGGTAGAGTATCGGGCCTCGTTCTCGTGTCCTCGGTCGGACCAGGCGAGCGTCTCACTTGGAACGACCGCCTACTCGCCGCACCAGTCGCCGGGGAGGCTGTAGCCGCGGCGGCTGACGTCGCCCTGGGACTTTTGGCAGGCAGCAGCCGGGTGCGGTCCTTCGCGGATCGCCATCTCCCCAGCAGAGCACGTGACGCTTACAGTTACATAGCCGGTCTCAACGGAGCCAAGAGCCGGCCCATACACTCGTTCCTGTTGGAGCAGCGACACTTCCTCCGGGACCTCGGTGAACTGGAACCTCTTGTGGCTGCGATCAATACGGTCACTGTCGTGTTGCACGGGACCGCCGACAAGACCGTCGAAGCGGACGTGGCCGTCCGCTTGGCTGCAGGCATACGCAAAGCGGAGCTCGTCTGGGTTCCCGGAGCCGGGCACCTACTGCCCCAGCAGCACCCCAGCGACGTTGCCACGGCGATCCGGGCTGTAGCGGACAGGGCAGCGGCGGACAGGGCCGCACCCAGGCGCCGCTTCGGTCTAGACGGCCAGGTACCGGCGGATTGCGAAAGCGGAGCCGAGCACCCCGACCAGACCGCCGACCACTAGAAGCACGACCCCTGTCAGGATCGCTTCGTGGGGGGTGACGAAAAGCTGGTTGGTGCCAAGTATGGTCTGGTCCGGCAGGAACGAGGCTATCCAGTTGCGCAGCCCGTAGGTCAAGAAGAACGCTACGACAGCCCCCGCCATGCCGTGCACGAAACCTTCCAACATGAACGGCACCCGAATGAACCAGTTAGTGGCTCCCACTAGCTTCATCACGGACACCTCACGGCGACGCGCAAATATTGCTAGCTGAATCGTGTTGACGATCAGGGCTACCGCCCCGACAAGTACCCCGATCGCAAGGCCCACCCCGAGAGTCCGCCACCGGCTGAACTGCTGCAGCAGGGTAGCTATCTCCTGCTGCGCGTAGGAAACTTTAAGCACTCCAGGCTGGTTCGAGAACTCCTTGCCGAGCTGGGCGATGTCAGCGGCGTTGGACGGCACGACACGGAACGACGGCGGCATGTCGGCTGGCGTGAGCACGCTGACGATGTCGTTGTTGTTCCCGAAGATCTCCTTGAACTCTTGGTAGGCCTGGGTTTTGTCCACGAAGTGGAATTTCTTTACCCCCGGCGACCCGGCGAGCTCGTGGTCTATCGCAGAGGTCTCCGTCGGCGAAACTTTCGGATGGAGGAATATTGCCAGTTCGACACCGCCCCTCCACTGGACCGAAGCTTTGTTGATGGCCTGGCGCATCACGAGCACCGCACCAAGAGCGCTCAGCGACACTGCCATGGTGAGCACAGCGGCGACGGTCATGAGCAGGTTACGTTTCAAGTTGCCGCCGGTCTCCCTGAGGAGGTAACCGGTGGAGATGGCCATCAGGCTCCCATCCCGTAGACACCGCGGGCTTGGTCCCGCACTAGCGATCCTCGGTCGAGCTCTATAACCCGACGCCGCATCGAGTCGACTATGGCGTTGTCGTGTGTTGCCATCAGCACCGTCGTACCCGTCCGGTTTATCCGGTCCAGAAGCCTCATAATGCCTGCCGTGGTGGCCGGGTCGAGGTTCCCTGTCGGCTCGTCCGCGAGAAGGATCAGCGGACGGTTGACGAAGGCCCTCGCGATCGCGACGCGCTGCTGCTCACCCCCGGACAGCTCGTGGGGAAGGTTGGACAACTTCTTGCCGAGACCTACCAGCTCGAGTATCTGAGGCACCTGGTTGCGCACCACGTGGCGTGGGCGTCCGATGACGTCAAGGGCAAAGGCCACGTTCTCGTACACGGTCTTGGTCGGCAGGAGCCGGAAGTCCTGGAAGACGCACCCGATGTTCCTACGCAGGTAAGGGACTTTCCAGTTGGAAAGCGACCCTACCTCCTTGCCAGCGACCCACACTTCGCCCTCGTCGGCCTCCTCTTCCTTGGTAACCAGGCGTAAGAAGGTCGACTTACCCGAACCTGACGGCCCGACCAGGAAGACGAACTCTCCCTTGTCGATATCCACGTCGAGGTTGCGCAGAGCTACGGTGGTGCCTTTGTAGGCTTTGGTGACGTTGACGAACTTGATCATGAGGTCATCGGAGATATCGGCATCGGCTCGGCCGAGGCGAAGGGAACGCAGCAGCGGCTTCCCGCTTCTCGCATTTCGCCTATCTTACCCTTTCGGGCACTTGCGGGTGGCGCGACCGGCGAAACACCCCTTCTGCGCGACCCCGGGTCAGTCGCCGCCGACCTCTGTGAGCCCCGCCCGTCGCCACCTCAGGTAGGCCTCCATGAACTGGTCCAGGTCGCCGTCGAGCACCGCCGAAACGTTCCCCGTCTCGTAGCCGCTTCGGAGGTCCTTCACTTGCTGGTATGGGGCTAGCACGTAAGAGCGTATCTGAGCCCCCCATCCGACCAGGGCTTTCGGGCCGGCCAGTTCGGACATCTCCGACAGGCGGGCCTGGCGGGCGAGCTCGGCGAGCTTAGAAGCGAGGATCTGCATGGCCTTGGCCTTGTTCTGAAACTGGGAACGCTCGTTTTGCACAGCGACCACCGTCCCGGTCGGCAGGTGGGTTATCCGCACCGCCGAGTCCGTCACGTTGACGTGCTGGCCACCCGCCCCCGACGAACGGTAGGTGTCGATCCTCAGGTCTTTGTCGTCTATGTCGACTTCACCGGAGAGGTCTTCGAAGAAAGGGACGACGCTGACCGCTGCGAAGCTGGTCTGGCGCCTAGCGTTCGAGTCGA
>JAJZAM010000180.1 GCA_021799445.1 Actinomycetes bacterium | reverse complement strand
AAAGCCATCGTTGTCGACACTGCCCTTGCCCCCGACCCGGCGTCGAACTCGGAGAGCGTCTTAGCCTGGGGGGCCGGCAGCGGTTTCGACGCCGCCCGGCGCTGCGGCAGGGAGCCGTTCAAAGCCCGGCGGCGTTCCATCATGTAACGGAACTCAACCGAGTCCGGTGACGGCCTGAAGAACGGCGGCTCGCCGTCCTCCAACGCAGAGTCGGGGATCTCCTCTTGCAGGTACAGTCTGTCGCGCAGCAGCTTGAGCTGGGCGGCGTTCATCTTCTTGATCTGGTGGGTCGAGTTGCGAGCCTCGATCTCAGGGCCGAGAGTCCAGCCTTTGATCGTCTTGGCGAGGATAACCGTCGGCTGGCCCGTCGTCTCGGTCGCAGCTTTGTAAGCGGCGTACAGTTTCCGGTAGTCGTGTCCGCCCCGCGGGAGGCTGACCAGCTCGTCGTCGGAGAGATGCTCCACAAGGGCCCTCAGTCGGGGGTCGGGACCGAAAAAGTGCTCCCGTATGTACGCTCCGTCCTCGGTGGCGTACTTTTGGAACTCTCCGTCTACGGTCGTGTTCATCTTGTTGAGCAGCACCCCGTCGACGTCGCGGGCCAGCAGTTCGTCCCATTTGGAACCCCAAACGACCTTGATGACGTTCCACCCAGCCCCGCGGAAGGTTGCTTCGAGCTCTTGGATGATCTTGCCGTTACCTCTCACCGGGCCGTCCAGGCGCTGCAGGTTGCAGTTGACCACGAAGATCAAGTTGTCCAGCTGCTCCCTTCCGGCGAGCGACAACGCTCCTAGAGTCTCGGGTTCGTCGCACTCGCCGTCGCCGAGGAAGCACCACACCCGGCTCGACGACGTGTCGACGATGCGACGGTGGTGCAAGTAGCGGTTGAAGTGCGCCTGGTAGACGGCGTTG
The DNA here is from genome assembly GCA_021799445.1 of Actinomycetes bacterium. Taxonomy (GTDB): domain Bacteria; phylum Actinomycetota; class Acidimicrobiia; order Acidimicrobiales; family Palsa-688; genus JAJZAM01. Next base: position 4,056 of record JAJZAM010000180.1, on the reverse strand, counting down.
AGCGGTCCGATCCCCATCGACACCGTCGGGAACTCCCAAAAGTCGGGCATCAGACGAGGATGAGGGTAAGACGACAACCCGCCCGGGCCCGGCTCACCGGTCGCTGTCATCCGTCGGCCTTGGAGCTCCATGCGGAAATGCTCGAGCTGGCCTTCGCTCAAGCGTCCCTCCAAGAACGCCCGAGCGTAGATACCCGGGGCGGCGTGACCCTGGAAGTAAACCTGGTCTCCTGCTTGGCCGTTGTCCTTGCCGCGGAAGAAATGGTTGAAACCGACCTCGTAGAGGCTGGCCGAGGAGGCGAACGTGGCTAGATGGCCGCCGATACCCTCGGCGACGTGGTTCGCTCTTACGACCATGATCGCCGCGTTCCAGCGGATGTAGGCCCTGATACGCCGCTCGATGTGCTCGTCACCGGGAAACCACGGCTCCTGGTCGGGGGGTATCGTGTTGACGTAAGGGGTCGAAACCGTCGCCGGGAAGCCGACCTGGTTCTCGCGGGCGCGTTCGAGAAGTTTCATCAACAAAAAGCGCGCCCGGGTTTTGCCTCGCGCTTCGACGATCGCGTCAAAGGAGTCGACCCACTCTGAGGTTTCCACCGGGTCGATGTCGGGTAGCTGATGTGAAAAGCCGTCGAAAATCACACTCCATACTCGCGCCTGGAACGGTCCTAAAGCGACCATGCGAACCGCCGGCTGGCGGCCATGCTATGAGGATGAGTTCTCAGGCTTCGGCGGGCGTGACCGTCGTTTACACAGACGGGGCGTGCTCAGGTAACCCCGGTCCGGGCGGCTGGGCGTGGGCGGTGGGGGAGCGGTTGTGGCGCAGCGGCGCTGAGGCTCACACCACCAACCAGCGTATGGAGCTCACGGCGGTTCTCGAAGCGGTCACGTCGATAACGGGGCCTGTCGAGGTCGTGAGCGACTCCACTTACGTCGTCAACTGTTTTCGCGACTCGTGGTGGCGCGGGTGGCTCGCCCGGGGTTGGCTCAACAGCCAGAAGAAGCCGGTCGCGAACCGAGACCTGTGGGAGCCGCTGGTCGACGCTTACCGAGCCGGTCCTGGCCGTATCCGCTTCCGCTGGGTCAAAGGCCACGCGGGCGATCCGATGAACGAGCTGGTCGACCGCCTCGCGGTCGAAGCGGCGGCATCTCAGACGGGTCGTTCGGCGCTTGGAGTGGAACCGGCGGACGTCGGCGGGAGGCTTTCAACCCCCGGGGATCGCCACGCCGAACCGTCTTAGCGCGCCAAGCGCTAGGCGCAACTCGCGCACACGGAGCTTCGTGCCTACATACACGTAGATCGCTGACGCGGCGACGACCTGAGCGATCACCCGGGCGGCGAGGAGCGGGTCGGTTGTCGCGTGGGCGAACGCGACGCCCACGGCGAGCGCCCCGGCGCCTGCCAGGGCGGATGCGACCGCTATGCGCAGCAAGGCCCTGATCGTCAACCAGCCACCGAAGGAGCCGGCCCGGCCTTTGAGGTCCACCACAGCCCACACAGCGGCGACGCTGTAGGGGAGCACCCAGGCAAAAGCGAGCCCTGGGACGCCGAACGCCAAGTTAAGGCCGTAGGCAGCGACGACGGTGAGGGTGTTCTCCAGGAGGTATATACGGAACATACCTCTAGCGTCCTGCATCGCCTGGTAGACGCGCATCAGCAAGAAGAACGCGGCGAAACCGGGTAGGCCGACGATGAACGCTTCCAGAGTGGAGCTCACCAGGCGAGCTCCTGAACCGCTGACCGCACCGTGGTGGATTGCCAGGGTCACGAGGGGCTGGGCTACCGCCAGGTACACGACGCAGAGGGGGAAGATAACGGCCATGGTCACTCGCAGTCCGGTCACGAAGTGCCGTTCGAATCGTGCGAGCGCACCGGAGGTCCACTGTCGTGCCAGTTCGGGCATGATCGCCGAGGCGACCGACACGGCGATCAGGGCGTTGGGGAGCTGGAAGAACTGGTATGCGAACTGGTATGCGGTGACGCCGCCCGAACTTCTACCGGCGAGGATCAACACCAGCGCCAGCGAAGCCTGGTTGGTAACCACGACGCCCACGATCCAACCCGAAAGCGCCGCCACGCGCCGCACCGACCGATGGCGGGGATCCCACACCGGGCGAAGCTTCAGCCCCAGCCGGTGCATGCTTGGGATCTGGGCGGCGAGCTGGACGGCGTAGCCGAGCGTGGTGCCGGCGCCCAAGACGAGGATGCCCCTCGAGTCTCTGCCGAACGCTTCGAGCGTGGCGGTGGAGGCTATTCGAGCTGGGGCTAGGACGGAACCGGCGACGACCTTGGTGGCTATGAGTGCCGCGATCGCGATCGCGTTGTTTAGGACAGGCGAGAACGCTGCGACGCCGAAGCGACGCCGAGCGTTGAGGATGGCGGTGCTGGCGACGGTCGTGCCGAGGAAGAAGACTTGGGGCGCGAAGTACCGCAACAGCCTGGTGGCGATCGCCTTCTCCGCCCCCGCAGCGCTGCCGTGCTCCAACACGAGGTAGAAGTCGATAACGTACGGCGCCAGGACCCACAGCAGGGCGCTCGCTGCTACGAGACCGACCGACAGCGCCGTCAGGACCGCCGACACGGAGTGGGATCGTTCTTTGGGGTCACCGGAGCTGAGATCCTCCACGAACACCGGGATCAAAGTCGCCGCTAAAATCCCTCCAAGCACCAGGTCGTAAATGATGTTCGGGATGCCGTTCGCATAGTTGAAGGCGTCCGACAGTGGGCTAACGCCCAGCACGTAGCCGATCGCCAAGACCCGTGCGAAGCCTGTCAAACGCGACGCAAGCGTCCCGGCTGCTAATACCGCCGTGGACCTGCCAGCGGACGGCGCCGCAACGGATCCCCCGGAGCGTCGGGGCCGTCCGGGAGCGTCATCGGGCTTCGGGCGCGAAGATGCCGAGGTGGGCGGCGCTGCGACCGCCGGCTTGGGAACCAGCCCGTTGACGGCGTTCACGGCCGGTCTGGGCCTTGCGTTCGCGGCCGGTCTGGGCCTTGCGGTCACGGCCGGTTTGGGCTTTGCGGGCGAGGTTGGGTTGGGTTGGCCCGCGGGCGCGGCCTTCGAGCTGCGAGGGCCGCCAACGGTGTCCTGGTCGAAGAGCCCCCCTTTGGGGCGCGCTCGGAGCTTCGCCGGCTCGGGCGGCTTCCCCGGCGGGGACGGGGGATCGTCCTGATCGTAAGGTCGCCCGGGTCCGCGCACCTGACCATGGTGGTCCAGGTGAGCTCGGGCGTCCAGTCCGGCCGGGGCACACGCCTCGAACGGGTCCCAACGAGCGTTCAGCCAGCTCGGCGAGGCACGTATAATCTGTTCGGTAATGCCGATAGGCGGTCGCCCAGACATCACAGCCGCTGATCCGGCAGCATTGTCACCGCTCGACGGTAGGTACAAAGCTCAGCTGCAGCGTTACGCTCAGAGTTTCTCGGAGCACGCCTTGACCCGTCAGCGTTTCAGGGTCGAAGTGGAGTGGCTCATAGCCCTAAGCCGGGAGCCGGCGGTCGTCGAGCTAGGGGCGTTGGACTCGGCTACGTCGGCGACGCTCAGGCGTTGGGCCGACGAGTTCGGTCCGGCCGAAGTGGCCGACGTCAAGGCGATAGAAGCGCAGACGAACCACGACGTGAAGGCCGTGGAATACCACCTCAAGCGACGTCTCGCCGGTTTGGGTTGGCCCCCGGCGCTAACCGAGTTCGTACATTTCGCAGCGACCTCCGAGGATGTCAACAACTTGGCGTACGCGCTGATGCTCCAAGACGGCGTCGGCGGCGTGTGGCTGGGTGAGGCGGACCAGCTGTGCGCCGAGACGGCCCTACTCGCCGAGACCTGCGCTGCGGTGCCGATGCTGTCGCACACCCACGGCCAGCCGGCCTCGCCGACGACACTCGGTAAGGAACTGGCGGTTTTCGCGTATCGCATGGCCCGTCAGGTGGACCGGGTGAGATCCCTCCGCCTGACCGGGAAGTTCAACGGGGCGGTGGGCACGTTCGGGGCGCACCTCGCCGCCTACCCTGACGTCGACTGGGTCGACGTTTCTCGCCGGTTCGTGGAAGGGTTCGGCCTGG
>JAJZAM010000179.1 GCA_021799445.1 Actinomycetes bacterium | reverse complement strand
CGACGGTCACCGGTCGGGTGACTCCTTTTACCGTGAGGTCTCCTCTCACCCGGTACCGGGCGTCACCTTCCGCTGAAACTAAGGTGGAGTGGAAGGTTATCTCGGGGTACCTGTCGCAGTCCAAAAAATCGGAGCTTCGCACGTGGAGGTCGCGTTCGGCGTTGCCGGTGTCCACGCTCGACGAGTCGATCCGGACGCCAAGGTGCGACCGGTGAGGGTTGTCGGCGTCGAAAAAGCCTTCGCCTTCGAAAGAGTTGAAAGAACCCCTCAGTTTGGTGACCATGGCGTGGCGAGCGATGAAGCCGATCCTGGTGTGCGACGGGTCGAGCACGTAAGTGCCTGTGATAGTCGTCGAGGTTTCTTCCATTTTTCGTGCGCTCCCATCCGAGTTCGACCATGCTCGCTCCGTCGCCTGCCCGGCGAACGGAGAGGCGACGTCTGGGTATGACTCTGCCAGAGAGGAGTGCCGCCCACTAGGGGATATCGGCTCTTTATCAGTCTCCCTGCGGGCGGCCAGCGCTTTGCTCAGCCACTTGGCGGTCCGTCGCAGCTCGCAACGGGTCCCCGTCCCCGTCCCCGGAAGCGCCGGCCAGTGCGAGCGGGCCGGCCCCGGCCAACTCGACGGTCTCTGCCACCTCCCCGCCGGCAGCCCCGGACCCTTCCCCCGGCTCTTTGGTGTTTAGCCCGGCTCCTTGCGGCAGCGATTGCTTTACGGCGTCCAACAGCGCCAAGCCCTGAGTGGCCAATCCTGCTACGACCTCCGCTAAGCCGCCCGCTCCGTTCAGCACGGTCAGGTTAGCGTTGGACAAGCTGTCCGCGGCAGCTCGGAGCATGTCAGGAAGCTGCGCTATCAGCTGCTGGTCCAAAGCAACCCGGTCGTGCGCCGCGCCGGCTTCGCCAAGCCGGCGGAGCCTCTCGGCTTCGGCCTCGGCGAGAACCTTGATACGTTGGGCCTCGGCCTGGGCGGGGCGGATCACCTCGGCTATCAACTCCCGCTCGCGAAGCTCCGCGTTGCGCTCGGCAAGGGCGGTTTGGGCTTCGAGGACCTCCTGGGCTGCCTGAGCCTGAGCTAACGGCCCGGCCTGAGCCGCCTGCGATTGGGCTCTGTCCACCTCGGCTTGGAAGCCAGCCCGGGCCACGGCGGTCTGACGTTCGAACTCCGCCTGGTTGCGCTTCGAGATCTGCTCCGCCTCCGCGGAAGCCTGATCGGCCTGGGCTTGGGCGACGCGAGCTGCGCGCTGCACCTGGGCTACGTGCGGAGCGGCGAGAGCCTTGATGTACCCGGAGCCCATGTCGTCGATGCTCTCGATCTGCAATGCGTCGACCACGAGGCCTATCTTGGACATTTCCACTTTGGATGCTTCGAGCGCTTCCTCCGCGAGACGCTGACGTTCGCGGATTATCTCTTCCACGGTCATCGACCCGATAATCGACCGGAGGTGGCCGGCGAAGATGCGCCCTGTGAGGACGCTCATCTTCTCCTCGGCGGCGAGGAAGCGCTGAGCTGCGTTCGCGATGCCCTCCGGGTCGCTGCCGACCTTGAAGGCGATAACCGCCTTGACGTTGACGGCTATACCCTGCTTGGTGACGCACTCCTCGGCCACCTCGGCTTCTTGCATCGACAGGGTGAGGTAACTGACCTTCGAGCGCAGGGGAACGACGAAAGCCCCGTGTCCGGTGACGATGCGAAACGGCAGCGAACCCCTCTTGCCGCCGCTTATGAGAAGCGCTTGATCAGGCCGTGGAACGTGCCAACCGAACATCGCTGCTCCCATCTCGTCTCAGACCTAACAGCCTACGGTCTCTCCCGCCAGCCTACGGTTTCTCAGGGCGATGTTCCTGCGGTTTGCGTCGCCACGTTGGAGCCCAAATCCCTCAGCCCACGAAGGCTGTCACGTCGACCACCCGACCTGGTCGTGATGCGACCACCAGAACTTGGGAGCCGGCTGGCACCGCCTCGTCGCTGTACGCGATGAAAGGTTCCGATCCCCCACGGACTCTGAGAAGGACCTCCCCCGGCCTGCCAGGACCGGGGATACGCATGCTCAGATGGCCGATCGAGCCGACGAGTTGATCACCCGACGAACTGTTCATAGCCCTGATCAGCCTAGCACCGTGGTCACTCTAGGCGCTCGCCCAGCAACGCTGGTCTGAGCGTCGAGCCATGCCGTGAAGCTCCGCAGGCGGCCATGCGGGTGACTACTTCTCTCGGACCGGAGACCACCAGGTACTCGACGTTTCTTAGATGCGACACCCGTCCCACCTTCACCCCCCTCGGGTTGTAGACGCCGATCTGCGCTCCCACGTAACGTTTCGAGTCGAAAGCAAGCACCTCCACGTGACCACGAACCGAGCACATGTCGACAAGATCCTCTGGTGCGACCCACGACTCGTTGTTGTACGAGACGACGACCACTTGGGCGCGCACGTTGGCGATGAGCTCTCGCAAGGCGTCGGGCATCTCGCGTTTGCGGTTGAAGACGCTCTTTGTAGAGTCGTCGCGGCTGTCGACACGCTTGCACGCTTTTCCGTAATGGTCCGGAGAATCCCAGGCTATGAGAGTCTCCCAAATGTGATAGTTCGTGTAGTAACGGTGCTGGTTGTAGGGGGGGTCGAGGTACGCAAGGCCCACAGGTTCGAGATCGGCCGCGATTTTCGCTGCGTCGTCGCGTACCACCCTGCCGGGACCGGGTAGAAGCGCCGGGACTCTCAGCTCAAGAGGCTTGAAGGACCGCTGAGCCCACTTTTTGACGTACGCCATCTGAAGTCCGGTCGTAGAGTCAACCCGGTCCGCCGCTTCTAACAAAGAACACAGAAGTATCGGCCTGAGCGGACTACCGGAGAAGTCGCTGTCGATACGGTCACGTATGGCGTCGATACGCTCTCCGTTGAAGGGTTGGAAGAACCTGGACCGAACGCAGAAGGTCTCGGTGAAATAGCCCGGGACGCCTTTGAGCGCATTGAGGTAAGCGACTGCTTGAGCCAAAGCCACCCTGTCGACACGGTCGGCGTCGGATTGGATGTAGCAGCAGGCGAGAACCTCCGAGTAGCGCGCTGTGTCCACCGCTGTCACTTCGATCCCCCGACGCTTGAACTCCTGGGCGACCCGGGTAGTCCCCGTGAAGAGATCCAAAGCGGTCGCAGCGCCCGAGGAGCGCACGAGCTCCCCGAGGACCGGTACGAGAAGCCTCTTGGAGCCGAGGTATTTGATCAACTTTGCTTTGCCGGCCTCCGCTAGGCGCTTTGTGGGACTCCCGACAGTATGGCATCTCGTCGAGGCCAGATTCGCAGCTCGGGAGTCACCTGCGCTCGGCGAAGGTAACCTGGCGGGTCATGTCGAAAGTTCTAAACGCACTGCCGGTCGGCGAACGGGTGGGGATCGCCTTCTCCGGTGGCCTCGACACGTCGGTGGCCGTGGCCTGGATCCGCCATAACGGGGCGATCCCTTACTGTTACACGGCCGATCTGGGCCAGTACGACGAACCTGACATCGAATCCATCCCCGAGCGCGCCCTTGAGTACGGCGCCGAGAAGGCGAGGCTGGTCGACTGCCGGCACCAACTCGCAGAAGAGGGACTGGCCGCAATCGCCTGCGGAGCGTTCCACATACGCTCGGCCGGACGCTCTTACTTCAACACCACCCCGCTCGGTCGAGCCGTCGCAGGCACTCTGCTGGTGCGGGTGATGAAGCAAGACGGGGTTTTCATTTGGGGGGACGGTTCAACTTTCAAGGGCAACGACATTGAGCGCTTTTACCGCTACGGGCTTCTCGCGAACCCGCAACTGCGAATCTACAAACCGTGGTTGGACAAAAGGTTCGTGGGCGAGCTCGGAGGGCGCAAGGAAATGTCGGAATGGCTGCTCGAACGCGGCCTACCGTACCGGGACAGCGCAGAGAAAGCTTACTCCACCGACGCTAACCTCCTCGGGGCGACTCACGAGGCGAAGAGGTTGGAGCACCTCGACTCTTCAATCGAGCTCGTCGAGCCGATCATGGGGGTGGCGTTTTGGAACCCCGAGGTCGACATCCCAGCCGAGGATGTGACCATCTCGTTCCGGCAGGGACGTCCGGTCGCGATCGGAGACCGGAGTTTCGACGACCCGGTGGAGCTGTTCGTCGAAGCCAACTCCGTGGGCGGCAGGCACGGGCTCGGCATGTCCGACCAGATCGAGAACAGGATCATCGAAGCCAAGTCTCGTGGAATATACGAGGCTCCGGGAATGGCTCTGCTGCACGCGGCGTACGAACGCCTCCTTAACGCCATCCACAACGAGGACACCGTTGCCGCCTACCACAATGACGGCCGTCGCCTGGGCAGGCTCTTATACGAGGGCCGCTGGTTCGACCCGCAGGCGATGATGATCAGGGAGTCCCTGCAGAAATGGGTCGCAGCCGCCGTCACAGGGGAAGTCACGTTACGCCTGCGACGAGGTGAGGATTACTCGATCGTTGCCACCTCGGGTCCGTCGCTGTCCTACCATCCTGACAAGTTGTCCATGGAGCGCGTCGAGGACGCCGCTTTCGGGCCGGAGGACCGGATCGGCCAGCTGACCATGCGGAACCTCGACATAGCCGACACCCGCGCCAAGCTCGAGCTCTACGCCGGCCTAGGAGCGCTGCCGCCCGGGGAGCTCACTCTCGTCGGGGAGATCACCCCGGGCGGGGCTGATTCGATCACCGCCAACCCGGCCCTGGCAGCGCCGGGCGACGCCGCGCTTGACCAGGCGGCTATCGAGTCCGGCGTCGACTAACCGGCCCGCTAAAGCTTCCAAAGCTAAACCAATGCTACACATCCAACAACATTGAGATAGCATAATGTCTGTTGCTGGTTTTGCTCCGGCCAAGCGGGCGGCGTCGAGCGCAACGGGCTTTGTTTCAACCCGGCGGGGTTCGGTGTCGACATCCTTAGACGTCCACAACAAGATTGCGGAGAGTGCTTTGCCAGCGTGCTGCCGGTAAGAAAGGTCAAGTCGATGGGAGATA
>JAJZAM010000178.1 GCA_021799445.1 Actinomycetes bacterium | reverse complement strand
CCTGGTCGGCGAGGAGCTGGTACTCGATGACGTCGCGGGGCACCTGGCCGTCCATAGACACGATCTGATCGCCGGGGACCAGGCCGGCTCTCGCGGCGGGCGACCCAGGGTTTACCGCAACCACGGCTGGCAGTGACATAGCCCAAACACGGTACTCTGCGCTGGTGGAGAGAGTTGAGCGGGTGCTTCTGGCCTGGCCGAGAGGGTTCTGCGCAGGGGTCGAGATGGCCATCAAGTCGCTTGCGTGGATGACCGCCCTTTTCGAGCCGCCCGTCTACTGCTACCACGAGATCGTGCACAACGACCTCGTCGTCGAGCGTTTCAAGGCCGCTGGCGTCCGCTTCGTGGAGAGCCTCGACGAGGTGCCGCCGGGCGCGCCGCTCATGCTGTCCGCGCACGGGTCGCCGCCGGAGCTGGTGGAAGCTGCCCGCCGGCGCGGGGGGGTCGTCGTCAACGCGGTCTGCCCCCTGGTTAAGAAAGTCCACCATGAGGTGAAGGTACGCTCATCGAAGGGCTACACGATCGTGTACGTGGGCCACGAAGGCCACCAGGAGGCTGTCGGCACCGAGGCTGTCGCGCCTCAGTCCGTTCGGCGCATCGAAAGCGTCGAAGAGCTCGCCGCTTTAGCCGACCCTGCCGGCCCGGTGGCGTTCCTCGCGCAGACGACGCTCGCCCTTGACGAGTGGAGGACGATCCTGGAGGCAGCTAAGAGGCGATGGCCCGAACTTTGGATGCCCGGAACGTCGGACCTTTGCTTCGCTACCACCAACCGCCAGGCTGCTCTAAAAGCGATAGCCGGTCGTTGTGATGCCGTGGTTGTCGTCGGGTCGCGCACCTCGTCGAACACGCTGGCGTTGGTCCGCACCGCCGAGAACGCCGGCTGCCCGACGGTTCTGCGCGTCGACGACCCCTCCGAGTTGCCCGACGGCTTGCACGGAACTGTCGGCGTGATCGCCGGTGCGTCAGCGCCCGAGGAGGTAGTCCAGGCGATCGTCGCACGCCTCAACCCTTGCGAAGGGACCGAGGAGGTGCGCGACACCGACGAAGACGAGTACTTCCCTCTGCCGCGTGAGTTGCGCGAAGGCCTGCGACGCCTCGGTGTGCTCAGCGCTGTCGCCGGGCTCGCCCCCGACCCGGGATCGGTGGCCGGCGTCGACGACAGGGCGATGTCAGCAGCGTCAGCTCTAGACAGACTATCCGGCGCCTAGGATCGCCCCTCGGAGTCGAACCGGCGGGGGCCGTCCGAGTTCATCCTCTGTTGCGTTCATCCTCGGCCCGCGCGGATCAGAGCCTCGTCGAAGCAGTCCTGAAGGCGCTCCGACAGCTGCGACGTCAGGTCCGTCACGGCCCGGCGCGACACACGGCCCGAGGGCCCTGGCGGCGGCGGGAAGATCGGATCCCCGACGACCAAAACGACTTTCACCGGGCGCACCATGCGGCTTCCCTTGGGCATAGCCCATTCGCTGCCGCCGATGCCGACAGGTACGATCGGAACGCCGGTGCGTGCGGCGACGAACGCCGCCCCCTCGAAGAGCGGGTGCAAGCGAAGTCCGCTGCGGCGTGTGCCTTCGGGGAACAGCACGACCGGCTCTCCCGAGCGTAACGCGTCCTCGCTGGAGCGTAACGCTTCGCGGTCCGGCGCGCCCCGATGGACGGGGAAAGCTCCAAGCGAGCTGAAAAGGGCCCCCGACCAGCGGTACTTCCACAAGCTGTCCTTCCCCATGAAGCGGACGCGACGGTGAGTGAGGCACCCCGCTAGGAGCGTGTCGACGTTGGAGCGATGAACGGGGGCGATGACGTACGCTCCGACGGCCGGAAGCTTCTCCTTACCGACGACCTGAACCCGCCAAACAAGCCGGCACACGACCTCGACCACCCCGCGGGCGAACGCATACCAGGCCAGGTCGACTTTATGCCTCACCTTGAACACCCCATGTCGCCTCTGCTAGCTCAAGCACCTTCGCCACGACGTTGTCGCTAGTGAGGGCCGTCGTGTCGATGACCGCGGCGTCGGGAGCCGCCGCTAGGGGCGAGGCGGCGCGTGTGGAGTCCGCCCGGTCGCGCCTTACCATGTCAGCGGCGACCTCGTTGTAGTCCCTGTCTAGCATCTCCTTGCTACGCCGCTCGGCTCGTGCCGTCTCGCTCGCGGTGAGGAACACTTTCACCTCGGCTTTAGGGAAAACGACCGTGGCGATGTCACGGCCTTCCATCACGACCCCCGTCCTGCCCGCCGCCCACTCGCGTTGGCGAAGGACCATCTCCGAGCGCACCTCCGGGTGAGCAGCGACCGCTGACACAGCCCGTGTGACCTCGGGACCTCTTATCTCTATCGTCGCGTCAGCCCCGTTTACTACTACACGGTCGGAGACCTCAAGGTCCATCTGCCTGGCGATCTCACCGACCCGGACGGCGTCGTGGGGGTCCACGCCCCTCCGGATCGCCTCGAAAGCGACCGCCCGGTACATCGCACCCGTGTCGAGGTAGTCGAATCCGAGCCGGGCGGCCACAGCCCGGGCGACGGTCGACTTGCCCGAGCCGGCCGGGCCGTCTACCGCTACCACTCTCAAAGGGGCCGGCATCTGGCCATGTCCTCCTCGAAGCTCGGGTAGCTGGTCTGTACGCACTCCCACCCTTGGATCACCACCGGCCCCGACGCGGCTAGAGCCGCCACGGCCATGGACATCGCGACGCGGTGATCCCCGGCGGGATCGACCGTGCCACCGCGAGCAGGTCGACCGGCCGAACCTTCCACCACCAGGCCGTCCGGCCGGCCTTCGGCTTGGAATCCCACCGCGCGCAGCGCGCCGACCGTCGACGCCACCCGGTCGCTCTCCTTGTGACGCAACTCCCCGGCGTCGGCGAAAGTGGTGGTTCCCGAAGCTAAAGCGGCGGCGACGGCGAGCACCGGGATCTCGTCGATCAGGCTAGGCACCTCGTCACCTCCCACTGTGGTCGCCCTGAGAGGACCGTAACTGGCGTGCAGATCCCCGACGGAGCTGAGCGGGTCGTAGTCAGCGACCTCAACGTTCGCTCCCATGCGCTGTAGGACGTCGACGAAACCGGCTCGCCCCCGGCCGAGGTAGACCTTCTCTACCGTGACGTCACTGCCCGGCGTCACGCAAGCCGCCACAACCCAGAACGCCGCCTGGGACGGGTCTCCGGGCACGTGGAACGCGCAGGCATCCAACCTCGACGGTCGGACTGTCACGCTGCGGTGCTCGACTGTCACGTCGGCACCCCACAACGGCAGCATCTCCTCGGTGTGAGCCCTAGTCGCCAGAGCCTCCCGGACCGTCGTGGCCCCCTCAGCTGAAAGTCCCGCTAGCAGCACCGCCCCTTTAACCTGAGCGCTCGGGACCGGCACTTCGTAGTCGACGCCGTGCAGGTGACCGCCTCGCACGACCAGCGGGGGCAGCGTTGCGTGGCTCCTCCCGTCGAGCTTCGCCCCCATCGCGCTCAGCGGCTCGACTACCCGGCCCATCGGACGCCTGGAAATGGAGTCGTCGCCGACTAGGACGCTCAGCGCGTCGAGAGAAGCCGCCCACCCCGAAAGCAGCCGGATTGAAGTCCCGGAGTTTCCCACGTCTATCACACCCCCCGGTTCGCTTCGCGAGCCGCCGGTGACGTTCCAAGCGCCGGGAGCTCCCGCCGGTTCTACCGCCACGCCGAACGCTTCCAGGGCCTTGCGGGTGGCGACCACGTCCAGTCCCGACGACAGACCGGTTATGCGCGAGGTGCCGTGCGCTAAACCGGCCATCAGCAAAGCCCTGTGCGAGATCGACTTGTCGCCGGGTACCCTTAAGACCCCGCTCAGCGGCCCGCCGTTCGATTTGACGGTGAGGGAGCTCACGAGCCGACCTGCCTGTAGGAGCACTGGAACCCTCTTGCCGCCAACGCCCGGCGCACCTGGTCGAGCGTGACGCCGTCTACGACCATGACCAGCACCCCCCTGTCGCCTTCCGCGCTGTGCGCTATTTCGAGATCCCAGATGTTGACCCCCATTTCACCGAGCAGGGTGGTGACCTCGGCGAGGACCCCGGGCCGGTCGGAGACGACCACCCGCACCTCCACTAGCGTCTCGGGCTGGACGTCCCGGACGGGTAGGTTGACCCGTGCTTCGCGCGCTGATTCGAGCATCTCGACAAGACCGGCGCGGTCCCCTTCGGCGACCAGGTCCCTCACCCGCCCGAGGGATTGACGCAGACGGTCGATCACGTCGAGGATCGCCTCCCGGTTGTCGGCGCAAATGTCCGGCCAGATCACCGAACTACCCGCCGCTATGCGGGTCATGTCGCGGAAACCTCCGGCCGCGAGACGTAAAAGCGTGGAGTGCTCGTCGGAGGCGACAGCGGCGAGGTTCATGAGAGTCGCTGCCGTCAGGTGAGGCACGTGGGAGACCATCGCTACCAGCTGGTCGTGACGCCACGGGTCCAGCTCCACGACGCTGGCCCCGAGGGAACTGATCGCCGTTCGGACCGCCGCGAACGCCACCGGGTCCGTCCCCGGACCGGGTGTCAGCACCCACGTAGCCCCGACGAACATGCCCCCGTCGGAGCCGTCGACGCCTTCCTGCTCGGAACCGGCCATCGGGTGTCCGCCGACGAAGCGGGGGTTGACGACTTTGTCGGCTATCACACCTTTGACGCTCGCCACGTCGGTTACCGCCGAGGTGGGATGCGCTTCTAGGGCGTCGAGCGCGACGTCAGGCACCGACGAAGGAGGGACCGCGACGAAGACTATCTCGGCGTTCGCGTCCCGCCCGGCCCGGTCGGCCGCCCCGATCTCCACCGCCCTCGACGTTCGACCGTCGTCTACGTCGCTCATCGTCACGTGCCACCCGCAGGCGCGCAGGCCCCTGCCGATCGAACCGCCTATCAGGCCAGCTCCTATCACCTGCGCAAACCTGGGAGCCCGCTCGCCGTCGACCACGGCGCCGAACGCTACCACTACTCGTCGGTCCCCAAACCGGCTTGGCCCGCCCCTAAGCTGGCGGCACCCCCGGCGCGTTCGAGCTTG
>JAJZAM010000177.1 GCA_021799445.1 Actinomycetes bacterium | reverse complement strand
CTGTGACCGAAACGGACCCGAACCCGACTGTGGTGAGCAACGTGGTTACCTACGACGACACGATAAGCCTCACCAACCCGCCGGCTACCGTCAAAGACGGGATGAGCGTCACGGTCGCGGTGGTCGTTGCGTCGGTCTCCAACGCGCTCGAGCTGCCCTCTTCGGCGATAACCACAACCGGGCGCATCTCGACCGTGACCTTGCTCAGCGACGGCAAGCAGACGACGAAGGCGATCACAGTGGGTCTCGTGGGTGACTCTACAACGCAGATCCTCTCCGGCCTGTCAGCCGGCGACGTCGTGGTCGAACCGACCGTCGCCGCAACCGCTGGGGGCGCTGCGACGGCGACCGGCGGCGCAGCACGAGTCGGCGGCTTCGGCGGTGGTTTCGGGGGCGGCGGGTTCGCAGGCGGGCTCGGATGATCGAATGAGCTACTTGGCGCCCGGATCGTCGAGCGGTGACAGAAAACCACCGCCGGTCATAGCGTTACGAAACATTACCCGCACCTACAAGATGGGCGACTCCGAGGTTCACGCTCTCGCCGGCGTGTCGCTGGTGATCGAACGGGGCGAGTTCGTCGCGATCATGGGAGCGTCAGGCTCGGGTAAGTCGACGATGATGAACATCATCGGCTGTCTTGACGTTCCCTCCAGCGGGCGGTACTGGCTGGACGGTGTCGACGTTAGAGGCCTCGACGAGACGCGTCTGGCCCGGGTCCGTAACCGCAAGATCGGCTTCGTGTTTCAGAGCTTCAACCTGATACCGCGAACGTCCGCTCTCGCGAACATCGAGCTACCGATGCTCTACGCCGGGGTGCACGCCAAGGAACGCCGGGCTCGTGCTCTGGCCGCTTTGGACCTGGTTGGGCTGTCGTCACGGGCCGGTCACATGCCCAGCGAGATGTCAGGAGGCCAGCAGCAGCGTGTCGCCGTCGCCCGGGCGTTGGTCACCAACCCTGCTCTCATACTCGCGGACGAGCCGACCGGCAATCTTGACACTCACGCCAGCGACGAGGTGATGAACGTGTTCGAGTCGCTGAACCGGGCGGGCCGGACGGTAGTCCTCATCACTCACGAACCCGACATAGCGGAGCGGACAAAGCGCACGGTGCGCTTGCGCGACGGTCTGATCATCTCCGACGAGAACACCACCAGAGGTCCCCGCCGGGCCGAGATGGGCGCCGCCCGATGACGATCCTCCTCTACATGACGACGGCGCTGCGGGGCCTCTCGGCGAACAAGCTGCGCTCGGCGCTCACGGTCCTCGGCATGCTCATCGGGGTGGGAGCTGTGATCCTGCTGGTCGCTGTCGGCAACGGTTCCTCCATCGCAGTTCAAAGCAAGATCAAGGCTCTAGGGACCAACACGATCACTATCACCAACAGGGGCAGGTTCGGACGCGGGCCGGCAACGACCGGCACGCAGACCCAGGCGGCGACGATCACAGCCGCCGACGTCAAAGCTATGTCGGATCCCAATCAGGCACCCGACATCCTCTCGGTTTCTCCCGTGCTGAGCGCCTCGGTTACAGCCAGCTACCAAGACGCCTCCACGACAGTGACGGTAACTGCGACCAGCCCCACCTACCTGCCCGCCGAGGACTACACCGTCGAAGCGGGCCGTTCCATAACTTCCTCCGACGTCGCCAGCTCAGCCCAGGTAGCCGTGATCGGACAAACCCTCCTGTCAAATCTCTACCCGGCCGGGGCGAACCCGATCGGAACTGACATCTTCATGACGGAGGGTAAAAACGAAGCGCAGTTCCAGGTCGTCGGCGTGCTCGCTTCTAAAGGCTCCACCAGCGGAGTCGACCCCAACAACATCGCGATCATCCCCTACACCACAGCCGAGGGTCTCTTGACCGGCTACACCAACAACTTCAAGCAGATCATCGTCGAAGCGAAGAACTCTACCGACGTCAACGCCGCGGAGGCCGAGGCGTCCGACATCCTCGCTTCCGCCAACCAGACGACCGTGGCGAACCTCCCGTTCTTCGTGATCAACGAGCAGTCCCTGTTGTCGACCTCTGCGTCGACTACCTCCACCTTCACGGTGCTGCTCGGCGCTGTCGCTGCGATAAGCCTGCTCGTCGGGGGTATCGGGATCATGAACATCATGCTCGTCACGGTCACCGAGCGAACCCGGGAGATCGGGATCCGAAAGGCTATCGGCGCCCCGCGGGGGGCGATACTCGGGCAGTTCCTCACCGAGGCGGTCCTGCTCTCACTTTTCGGAGGGCTGGCAGGGGTGGCTGTCGGGCTGATCGGCAGTCGCTTCAAGATCGTCGGGGTCAAACCGGTCGCAACGCCCACTTCGGTGGTCGAGGCTTTCGTGGTGGCCGTGGCCGTCGGGGTGTTCTTCGGGTTCTACCCGGCGAACCGGGCGGCGTCACTCCGTCCCGTCGACGCTCTTAGGTACGAGTAAGCAGAAAGTGACACGAAGAGCCATAGGGCACGCGAGGAGAAGGTGACCCAGATGCAACCAGACGACCCTACACAGCCGGTGCCGATCCCCGAGACGACCCACGTTCCGGTCGTAACCATCCACCCGGAGGACCCCGACGACGAATGGGCCCTGCCCGAAGCGTCCAAAGCACTGCGCGTCCGGTACCTGACGGGAGTACTGGTGCTGGTGCTAGCCCTCGGCGGGGGTTTCTGGGGCGGGGTGGTAGCCGAACGCCACCACGGCACCGGCACTTCGAGCGCAGCATCGGCCCTAGCCAGGCGCTTCGCCGCTTTGCGGGCAGGTGGAGGGTTCGCAGGGGCTGCAGGCGGCGGGTTCGCAGGGGCTGCAGGCGGCGGGTTCGCAGGGGCTGCAGGCGGAGCTACCGGCAGCTCTACAGCGGGTGGCTCGGCAGGAGCTCCGGCCGCTTCAGGCACCGTCATAGACGTCGCCGGTAACGTCTTAGAAATCAGCAACGCCGCCGGTCAGATCGTCAAAATCGACGTCGGACCCTCCGCCAAGGTGACCGTCACCTCCAATTCGAGCCTGGCAGGGCTAAAGATCGGCGACACCGTCGTCGTGTCCGGCACGGCTGGGCCAGGAGGGACTGTAAACGCCACCGCTGTAAGAGCGACAGCACCATCTACGTCCGGCTGACGGGTACCGCCAGAGGTATCAGGAGGCGACGGTCGGCTAGCTTGCGGCTCGGTCCGATCCTACGCCACGCCGCACGCTGCGGTCCACGACGATCTCGGCGAGAACTCTCAGCCCCACCCCCGCCACAGCTACACCTGCAAGGGATAGGGCCACGGAAACTGCCAAACCGCCGACCACGGCCGCGAAGCCCGCCACGACCATCACGAGACCCCACCACCTGACGCATAACAACCTGACCCACCCACGTCGCAGCACGAGCCGCGCCGAGGAGACCGCCCGCATGGCCTCCGACACCGGGGTACCTCTGAGGCGGGTCGCGAAAACAGGGTCGTCGGCCAGCGCGGCTGCTTCGAGATCAGCCAAAGCGGCCCTCTCGGCAGCGCTCAGTCTCGCATCTGGAGTCATCTCTACACCTCTGCAGCTAAAACCGTACAGCTATATTCTCTACCCATCGGCAAGGTTATGCCTAGGGCCAAGAGGCTCTTTTTTTTTGCAGTTTGCTGGCCGCGGCTCGACCGCTCGCGTAGTCTCGCCTTGTGGCCACATCCAGGACGAAGCGATCCGCCCCCGACACTCTCGCTATCGACATCGGTGGGACGGGACTCAAGGCCTCGGTGCTCGACGGCGCCGGCAACATGGAGCATGACCGTGTGCGCTGCGACACACCGTACCCACTCCCTCCGGACAAGCTCGTAACCGTCCTAGAGGAGCTGATCAAGCCGTTGCCGCCCTTCGACCGTGTCTCCGTGGGATTTCCGGGCATGGTCCGCGACGGGAGGATACTCTCGGCGCCCCACTTCGTCTCACCTGACGGCCCCGGTGGGCAGCCAGACGCTGATCTCGTCTCCGCATGGAAGCATTTCGACCTGGCCGCATCCTTGGAGAAGGTGACATCCAAGCAGGTGAAGGTGGCCAACGACGCCGACCTTCAAGGCGCAGCGGTCATAAAAGGGCGGGGTTTGGAGCTGGTCCTCACGTTGGGAACGGGGCTGGGAACTGCCCTGTTCTACGAGGGCCAGCTGGAACCCCACTTGGAATTCGCCCACCACCCTTTCAAGAAAGGGCGCAGCTACAACGACGTGGTCGGCGATGCCGCCCGCAAGAAGTCGGGTAACAAGAAGTGGCTCGCCCACGTGCTCGAAGCTGTGGAGACGTTCAGGGCGCTCACGTTCTTCGACCACTGCTACATCGGTGGGGGCAACTCCGCCCGCCTCGGGGAGGACCTGCCCGAAGGGGTCAGCGTCGTCGACAACTCGGCTGGAATACTCGGGGGTATAAAGCTTTGGGAAGTCACTGCCGCTCGCACGGCACCTGCGACGCCTCGCCCCAGGTCGCGGCCCACCGACACAGCCGGCGCCTGACACAGCCGGCGCCTGACACAGCCGGCGCCTGACACAGCCGGCGCCGACCCGGCAGAAAATCTGACACGGCAGGAGATCTGGGCTCTACCGGCGTTGGAGGATCCGCTTCCAGTTCCGGGGCAAGATGCCTGCGGCTGGAACACGTCCCGCTGCTGAAAGGCGAAGCCTGCGAAGTTCCTCTGCGTCAGTGTCGTCGAGAGGCTCCAACGGTCCGACGACCCAGCCGAGAAGCAGATCTGCAAGATCGGGGTTACGGGCGAGAGCCGGGCCGTGCATGTAGGTGCCGAGCACCCGACCCGCCCTGGCGCCGTCCACCCGACTGCCGGAACTGTTGCCCACCCCCGAAACGACCACTCCGAGCGGCTCCGCCCCAGGGCCGACTGTGGTCACCCCAGCATGGTTTTCGTAACCGCTGAGAGTCCGAGACAACCCCAACCCCGACGCAGGCTCGACGGCAAGCTCTCCCACGGCACGCCTCCGGCCGGGACTCGTGGAGCAATCCAATAAGCCCACGCCGGGGCGGGATTCCCCGTCGGGTCCTGCGAACTCCTTGCCAAGGATCTGTAGGCCAGCGCAGACAGCGAACACCACTGCCCCGCCGTCCACGGCCCGGGCAAGCGGACTG
>JAJZAM010000176.1 GCA_021799445.1 Actinomycetes bacterium | reverse complement strand
GTCCGGCGATCTCGGTCACCTCGGCCTGGAGCAGCTCGCCGAAGACCTCCAGGCCGACAGAGACCGCAGCGGACAGGAGCCCGTAGCGCATCTGGTAGGCGAAGAGCTCGAGCTCGCCCTCGACCTTCTCGGCGAGCCGCTCGGGCAGGCCCGAAGCCGCAAGGTCGACGAAGCCCAGTCCAGGGAGCAGACGCAGGTTCTTCGCCGGAGTGGTTGTACTGCGCGATGCTGACATGGTTGGTGGTCCTCCGTTTCGGTTCGGTTGGTGTTACCCCGAGCCTGCCTCACGGCAGCACCCGGAGCGGAGGACCACCTGCGAAATTCCACGGAGACTGAGACAACCTCTGGCACCTGCTTCGACCCCACCGCAGCGCACAGCTTCGCGAGCTTCAGCGTATATCGCCCACCGTTCTGGCCGGTCGGGATCGACCTCAATGGGAACAACGTGCCATTCTTCTCGACCGCCAGCGGCATCACGATAATGAACATGAGCGACGGGCCCTGCGCTGACATCTCTTTCGAGGTCAACAACGACACGTGGTACCCGAGTCTTGGCACTCCGCCTAACCGGCGAGGCCAGTTTAACATGTACCACAGGACCGACTCAGGTCTTCCGCCGATCCCCTTCGCGAGCGAGCCCGCCGGGATCCCCGGGAACGTAGCGCTCACCGATGGCCCCCCGAGTGGTCCAGCCCCGACGAGCTGCCCGCCGCCGGCCAGCTCATGAGATCCTTGGTCCAAGTCTCAGCGCGCCGTCAGGGATCCAGGGACAACGATGAAGCAATGGAAGCGCACGAGGAGCAGCGACGATGTGGTCCTATGAGGAGCTGAAGGCTCGCCAAGGCAGTCGAAGATCGCGAGCGGCAATGGCAGCCGGGGTGAGCGGGGCAGCAGCGATACTCGGAGTGACTGCCGGCGCACCGGCTGCCGGCGCCCAGACCCCAGCGGCTGGATACTTCATGAAGAACGCCATGCCGTACCAGGGATATCCGAACGGCGCTAACGCTGTGGTAGTAGAAGGTCACGGAGTCTTACCAGGCTGCAGCTTGTCTGGCTACGACGCCCTGTCCAAAGTTGAGGGTGCCACCTACAACTTCGTCCAGACCAACATCCAGGCGGTCACCGAAGTGGCTCCGCAGTCATACTGCGGCTCCATCGGCAAGTACAAGACGCTCATGAAGTCCATTGTCAACTACATGTACACTAATGGCACCCGGTCGAAAGTCAATCGCTACTGGGGCGGGATCATGGTTGACGAGGAGAGGTCTTACGGCTTCACCGCGTCCAAGTGCAAATCGCTCAACAAATGGATCGTCTACTACGAGAACAGCCACAACCGCGCCGGCGCAACGACGCTGTGGGCGGAGAACTCGACTGGCTGGAGCATCCCCACGCAGTACCGGTCGGTGATGACTTCGGCTGCCCCTGCTCCCCAGGTTTACTACTCGGGCGATGCGAGCCGTGTAAACAAGGCATGTACTTCCGGCGTGACCTGCACCAACGCCATCACACTGGCGACTCATGCATATTCCACGAGTTACAGCAAGTATTCGAAGGTAGGCCCGCTCGTTAAAGGATCACCCGTCACGATCAGCACGTGGGGCAGCAAGGGCTGGTACAACAAGTGGAACGTCCGCTCGTGCTATAACAGCCAGGGCACCTCAAGGAGCAAGTGCCCGTGACGCTTGGTGCCCTACGCGACCACCCTCCACCGGCTGACACCTTGGCTGCCACAGGCAGAGCCCACATCGACCGCTTCGTCGAGGAGGTGCTGAACGAGCACCGGTCGGAGGTCGTGCCTGAGATCTTCGCCGGGCACTACGTCGACTACGACCCGCCCGCGGGCTTCCCTCGCGACCGAACAGGTGTGATCTACCTGGCGCGGATGTTGGCCCAGCCGGGAACCGACCTTCGCTTCACGATTGAACGCTGCGTTGAAGTGGGAACCGGCGCCGTGTGGGTAGCACTGTTCGGCGAGGGCACGGTGGTCCGCCGCGCGGTCGTGCGTGACGGGATCGTGCTCCTCCAGCTCTGGCCGATCGAGGATCCCTGGGCACCGGAGCGCAGCGAGCCCCACAGGTTCCATCTCATTGTCTCTACTGCTGCCGTTTTTGAGATCGGCTCCCGCGGGATCGAGAGGCGATGGGGCCCGATGCGCACCGAATGGAGCGACTGGGGGAGGTACGCCGCTCCGTGACGTTCCCGCCAAGTGTCGGAAGCTTTCGCGGCGTGCAGCGGCTGACGGAACGCCGTTCGCCCGTGACCATGGCCCGTTCCGGACGATTCGTCAGCCTGCAGCCGGTGTTGCGTCAGCACTATCCCTTCCTCTACGACCTGGCCACAGCTGAGGGCGCCGGTGCTCGCTGGCGCTTCAGGGGCGCCGTTCCCCGTGAAGAGGTCTTCGAGCGCCTACTGTGGGAGGGCGTGCTCACCCAGCTCGTCGTGGAACGCCGAGCGTCCGGCGACCCAGTTGGCGTTGTCTGCGCCTACGGAGCGAACCTGGTATCGGGCACGGTCAAGGTGGGCGTAGCACTCGTGCCGACCGCTACCGGTCGGGGCCTGGGAATAGAGGCGTTCATACTGTTCGTTCGCTATCTCTTCAACAATTGGCGCGTCCGGAAGCTCTACTTGGAGACACCCGAGTTCAACTGCCGGCAGATCCGAAGCATGATCGGGCGCTACCTGCACGAAGAGGGCCGCTTGCGCGACGACGAGTTCATACGCGGGCGGCTGTGGGACACCGTCATTTTGGCCATGTACCCTGCGGACCTGGACCGGATGCAAGAGCACCTGGGCCCCTTCCTCGCTAAACGAACCCGGTGCTCGGATGCCGACGGCGAGGCATGGCCCATCCCTCAGCTCGCCGGGTCCGAAGATGCCCTCAACGCCCGAGTGCAAGGGGCAATTCGAGCGGAGCGAAGCTAGCGCCGTGCCCGCGTCCCTCGGCAAAGGTGACGAGGTGTACTCCCCGCCATCGCATTCCCGCCAGGGTCGGTTCGTGACCCTTCAGCCTGTGCGGCGCCATCACCAGCCATTCCTGTTCTGGCTGACGATGGGGGACGACAGCGGAGCTCGCTGGCGCTTCCGGGGGGTCGTTCCCCGCGAGGAGGTGTTCGAGCGCCTGCTGTGGGAGGGCGTGCTCACCCAGCTCCTCGTGGAGCGCCGAACCTCGGGTGAGCCCGTAGGCCTCGCGAGTGCATATGCGGCAGACCTGGTGGGGGGCACCGTAAGGGCAGCTGTGGTTCTCACGCCGGCGGCCACGGGGCGAGGACTCGGGGTTGAGGTGCTCATGCTCTTCGCTCGGCACCTCTTCGACACCTGGCGCATTCGCAAGATCTACCTCGAGGCGCCTGGTTTCACATGTGGGCAATTCCACAGCGCGATCGGGCGCTACCTGCATGAGGAAGCCTGCTTGCGCGACGACGAGCTGGCCGACGGCCGGTTCTGGGACACCTCGGTCCTAGCGCTCTATCCCGACGACCTTCGGCACTTCGAGCAGAGGTTCGGCCTCTTCTACGCCCGGCGGCCTCTTCCCACGAATGAGCCAACGGGGAACGGGGGAGGTCGGTCATGAGCGCGGACGCCGTCGCGTCTCCGCCCGGCGAGGAGGTTGCTGCCGAGACACCGACGGGCGAGGGGAGCCCGCCGATGTTCGTGCTCACCTGTCCCCGATCGGGCTCCACGCTGGTCCGCTTCCTCCTCGACACCCATCCTGACATCGTCTGCCCGCCCGAGCTCAACCTGTCGGATCTCTGCTGGCAGATCTTCTCGTGCTGGCAGGCATTTGGTCCGGCCTCCGGCGAGGCCGAGCTGCGGCGTTCGCGGGCACGGGAGCAGGCGCGTGAGGCGATAGAGGCGTTGATGATGTTCCATGTCGACCGGGCCGGGAAGCGCTGCTGGTGTGACAAGTCCCTCACGAGCGCCGACCGGGCCGGATTGCTCGCGGAGGTGTTCCCCGAAGCCCGGTTCGTCTGTCTCTATCGCCACCCGATGGATGTCGTCTACTCTGGGATCGAGGCGAGCCCTTGGGGTTTCGGGGCCTTCGGCTACGCGCCCTACGTGGCGCGCAACCCCACGAACCTGGTAGCTGCACTGCTGGAAAGCTGGGCCGACCATGTGGAGCAGATCATGGGCTTTGAGCAGCGTTCCGACGTAGCGACGTTCCGGCTCTACTACGAGGTGCTGGTGGCCGAGCCCCGTGACACGTTGTGCCAACTCTTTCAGTTCCTCGGTCTTTCCTTCGACGAGGCGGTAATCAGCGAGGCCTTTGTGGCCCGACACGCTCCCGGGCCTGCTGATCGCAAGATCCTCTTCGAGCACAAAGTGCATACCGGTTCGGTGGGGCGGGGGTCGAGGGTGCCGGCGGACCTGGTCCCTCCCCCGCTTCGCGAGCGAATCAAGCGGCTGTGCGAGGCGCTCGGGTACCCGAGCGTGGGGGAGGACTGGAACCGCGTCCCTTCCCCGCTTCGGGCTGCACTGCCCCGCGCTCTCGAAGAGCCCGTCAATACCAGGCGTGTTCAGCGCCTACTGCGCCGCGCCCTGACCGATAGGGTTGCCGGGTCGCTGTCCATACAGAGTGACCAGGTTAAGGCTGCGTTTCGGGTTGTGGTCGAATCAGCGAACGGGCCCCTCAGCTGGCTCGTCGAGCCGGAGAAGCGCCGGGTTACCCGGGCCGGGACCAAGGAGGAAACGGTGGTCGTGATGAGCGAGAATGCCCTTGAGCGCCTTGCCTCCGGTGAGCTGCATCCCGCTGTCGCCCTCGATCGGGGCGAGGTGCGAATAGCGACCGCGGATGCTGGCGAGGAGGAGCTCACGCAGGTGCGGAGATTCTTCCAGCTCATCGGCCATGAACGATCCGGGGATGATCCTCCCTCCCCCGGCTTCCCATAGACGTTCTACCTTGTGAAGCCACGGTGCCCGAGGCTCGAACACCTAAAGAAAGTTTGAAGGCGCTGCCGGTCGCTCGCGGTCAGGCCAGCTGCTGGGCGGCTGGCTGTCGTTTCCCAGGGTGGCTAGCTGTCGACATCTTCGGCCCCGGTCCGTTAGCGCCGGGCTGTCACACGCACCAACCCTCGGCTGCGTCGCCCCCTG
>JAJZAM010000175.1 GCA_021799445.1 Actinomycetes bacterium | reverse complement strand
CTGTACAGGGCTATGGCAGGAGCCGGACCTCTCGACGCGTCGCAGCTCGCGCAAGCCACCGCCACGTCGCCACGGTGGGTGCAGGAGTGGCTCTTGTCCCAGGCCGCGGCTGGCCTGGTTCGCAGCGCTGACGGTGTCAACTTCGAACTGCCGCCCGAAGCCGTGCCGGTACTCGCCGACGACCGCGCGAGCCTTTGGTTCGCAGCTGGGGCTTTCCACGGGTACTCGGCTACTCCCGACGTCGTCGACCGTCTCGCCGAGGCGTTCCGGACCGGCGTCGGGCTCACCTACGACGAGCTCGGACCGGCCGCCGCGCACCAGGTGGAGCGCATGCTCGGCCCGTGGACACGCCTCGCGCTCGTAGCGGAGATACTGCCGTCCATCCCCGGGTTGCACGACCGTCTCGAGGCGGGCGCCAAGGTCGTCGACGTCGGCTGTGGCACCGGCCTCGCCGTTTTCGCTATCGCCGAGGCATACCCGAACAGTTTCGTGGAAGGCTACGATCCGTCGTCGCACGCGATAGACATCGCCGAGCGGCGCCTCGCCGACTCCGGCGTGGCCAACGTGTCGTTCCATCGCAAGCCGGCCGAGGAGCTGCCAGCCGAGGAGACCTTCGACCTGGCCTTGACCTTGGACTGCCTTCACGACATGCCGAGACCGGCCGAGGCGGCCCGAGCTGTCAAAAAGAGCCTGCGACAGGATGGGGTGTGGCTCATCAAAGAGATAAAGGCGGGGGAGACCTGGGCGGACAACGCCAGGAACCCGGTCCTCGCCTTGATGTACTCCACATCGGTAGCGACCTGTATGTCATCTGCTTTGTCGGAGCCAGGCGGGGCCGGTCTTGGCACGCTCGGCATGACCCGGGCGAAAGCCGAGGACATGTGCCGGTCAGCCGGCTTCTCGACCTTCGAGGTGCACGACTTTCCCGACCCGGTCAACGCCTACTTCGAGGTCAGGCCGTGATCGGCGACGAGCGCCCGGCTCCCGCCGCGGCGGACCTGGAGGCACGCGCCGGGGTGCGCGTCGGGCGGATCTCGCCGTCGGGTTCCGAGCTCGACGAGGCGGCGATGGTCGCAGCGCGGGCGTTCTTCCACGACCCGTTCTTCGAGTACCTCGACTCTAGGGGGATCACCCGGGCGCGGGGGCTGGCGATCTTCTTCCGGGCGAGCATCGCAGCTGCGGGACCTCACGCTCACCTGCTCGGCGCTCGGGACGGCGACGGCCGTCTCATGGGCGTTTCTGTGGTGGTGGACCCGGACAGCTACCCGCTTCCAGCCGCAGCGCAGGCACGTCAGATGGCCGGCGCTCTTCGAGCTCTGGCTCTCAGGCCGCAAGCCATCCCCGCAGGGGTGCGGTACCTGCTCGCGATCGACCAGGCGCACCCCAAGGAGCGGTTGTGGTACTTGCAGCTGCTCGTAGTGGACCCCCTGGCGCAACGGCGCGGCATTGGGGGCCTGCTCCAAGCTGACATGCTACGCCGGGCCGATGAGGAGGGCGTCGGCTGCTACCTGGAGACCCAGAAGCCGCAGAACATCGCCTACTACCGACGTTTCGGCTACGACCTAGTCGACCACCTGATCCCAGTTCCGGGCGGCCCGCCGCTTTACACCATGCGCAGGGACCCGGCCTGAACCCCGGCGGGCCAGCGCCGCCACAAGACGGCGCCGGCTGCACGCGGCGGCGCCGGTTGGCCGGCGGTTACAGGTGGGCGGGCGGTTACAGGTGGGCGGGGGGAGCTGACCGTTTGAGGTAGCGGCCGCCGCCGAGCGTCCCGACGAACGCTCCACCTTCGACTAGGACCCGTCCCCGTGACATGACCGTCTCGACCCTGCCGGTGAGGGGTAGGCCTTCGTAGCAGGAGTAGTCGACGGCCATGTGGTGAGAAGCGGCGCTCAAGGTGTGAACCTCGCGAGGGTCGAACACGACCAGGTCGGCGTCCGCTCCCGGCTGGATGACACCTTTCGCAGGGTACATGCCGAACAGCCGCGCCGGGGCCGTGGAGGTCAGCTCAACCCACCGCTCCCGGCTGATCCGCCCTTCGACGACCCCCTGGTAGATCAGCTCCATCCGGTGCTCGACACCGGGAAGACCGTTAGGGATGCGCGAGAAGTCCCCACGGCCCAGCTCCTTTTGACCTTTGAAGCAGAACGGGCAGTGATCGGTGGCCACCACGCTCAGGTCCCCGCCGGCTAGTCCCCGCCACAGGTGATCGTGATGAGACGATCCGCGAAGGGGCGGCGAGCACACGAACTTCGCTCCTTCGAAGCCGGGCTGGTCCAAGGCTCCATCGGAGAGGAACAGGTACTGCGGGCACGTCTCGGCGTGGACGAGCGCGCCGGCGTCGCGTGCTGCGACAACCTCCGACAGCGCCTCGGCCGCCGAGAGGTGAACTATGTAAAGCGGGGCGCCGGCGACCTGGGCTAGCACTATCGCCCTGTGGGTCGCCTCGCCTTCTAGGATCGATGGCCGGCTGGACGCGTGGTACTTAGGGTCGCGTTCGTTTCTTTGCAGGGCCTGCGAGACCAGCACGTCGATCGCGATGCCGTTCTCGGCGTGCATCATGATCGTCGCCGCGCACTGCGACGCTTTTTGCATCGCGCGGAGTATCTGACCGTCGTCGGAGTAAAGCACCCCCGGGTAGGCCATGAACAGCTTGAAGCTCGTGACGCCCTCTTGGACCATGCCGTCCATCTCAGCGAGTGACGAGTCGTTGACGTCACTGACGATCATGTGCAGGCCGAAATCGACGGCGCAGTGGCCTTCCGCTTTTGCCATCTCTGCTTCCCACGCTTCGCGCAGTCCCGAGCCGCGCGCTTGCCCGGCGAAGTCGACGATCGTCGTGGTCCCACCCCACGCTGCTGCGAGGGTTCCGGTCTCGAACGTGTCGGCGGACACCGTACCAGCGGAAGGCATCTCCATGTGGGTGTGGACGTCGACGCCGCCCGGCACGACTAGCTTCCCGGCGGCGTCGATCACCCTGTCAGCGTTGAAGAGCCCGACGAGGGTCGACCCCGGCTTGAACAGGCTCACGATCCTCTCCCCTTCTATCGCAACGTCGGCGGGGAAAGAGCCCGTAGCGGCGACTACCGTTCCCCCGCTGATCAGAGTGCGGCTCATGGATGTTGTATCCCTTCGTTGTACGTCCGATGCTGGCCTGGCACTCCCGGCCACGGGTAGAGCATAAGGCCTGCACCCTGTGGGCTACCCTGGGAGCGTCCTGCGCCGGCGGGCTTTGCGCCGGTGGGTGAGCGGCGCTCAGTCCACCAGCGAGGCGAGGTCGACGCCGGCGGGGGGACCGTCGTACACCCTGGCACCGTCGCGAAGAGCGACGCAACGGTCCGCTCCCATGGCGTAGTCCAACTGGTGGGTCGCGACCACGACAGCCGCACCGCCCCGCACGGCCTCCTCGGTGAGCTCGACGAACGTGTCCCGACCGGACGGGTCCAAGCCGACGAAAGGCTCGTCGACGAGGAGGACCGAGTACGGCCTTACCAGGGCGAGCAGAGTCCCCGTCTTTTGGCGTAACCCCCGCGAGAACGTCGACGGTAGCGACTCGGCCCTCTCGAGGAGCCCCAACCTTTCGAGCAGGTTCACGGCCCGCTCCTCCCAGTCGACGCTGGCGTGGAGCCTGCACGTGTACTCCACGTGCTCGATGACAGACAGGTCGTCGTAGAGCACCGGCTCGTCGGGAAGATACGAAAGCGCTGTGCGGGCCTCGATCGACCCGGCAGGGTACCCGCCGATCGTGACCGACCCGCTCGACGGTTCGAGCAGTCCAGCTGCCATCTTGAGGAGAGTCGACTTGCCGGAGCCGTTCCTGCCTATCAGAGCCACCTTCTGCCCGGCGGTCACAGTCATGTCGAGAGGCTGCAGGGCGACCAGCTCCCCGTAGGTTTTGCTGAGCCCCGCCGTGGCCATGATCGTAGCTTCGCCCTGACGTCCCATCAGCGTGGTCCCATCAGCGTCGTCCCGGCCCGTTGGATATGTCGAGGCTCTCTGTGATCGCCCGGTGCAGCGTGTCATGGTGGCGTACCCACAGCGCCACCCCGGCGAGCAGGACAGCAACGCCGACGGAGGTCGACGCAGCAGCCCCAGCGGGGTCCGACGTCGCCGATCGGGCGGCGAGCAACGGTAAAAGGCCGGAGGTGGCGACGAGCGGAGGCCAGAGAAGCCTCAAAGCGATCCGAGCCCCGAGGAACTCCGGGGGGAGCATGAAGTCGCTGGCTTTGAACGTCGGCTGCGCACCTTGGAGCGTGCTTATGGCCGCCCCAGCTACGCCGGCGAGAGAAGCGGGAACCCACACGATCACGGCGATCTCCAGCGCTGGCGCCCCCGACCCGCTCAACGCCCAGGCTACTAGCGCCCCGACGAATCCCACCGCTACCATCGCCACTGCGCACGCCGGCATCAGGGCGAGCATCACGGCTCCCCTCGGGTGGGGATAGCTGTCAGTCGCCCAGGGGTGGTCGACAGCCTGCGCCAAGGGTTCGGTCACGTCCAGGCCCGCCACGAACAGGGCCAGGCCGGCGACGAAGATGAGCGGAGTCGTGCCGTCCCACACGCCGTAAGCGGCAGCGCCGGCTATGGCGCTCAGCACCCCAACCCTCGCGAGCCTGCCCGCCGGGAAACGCAGGATTCCCCGCCACGCCCGGGTCCAACCGGCCGCCATGACAGTCCTACTGCCAGCGCCCGCAACCGCGAGTGAACTTGGGGATGGGACGTCACGACGTCTACCGCCAGCGTGGCGCAGCGTGCCGCTACCGAACCACGGTCGCTTCCTGGGAGTCTCCTGGGCCAGTTGGCGCCGCAGGAGGACGACCGTGCGCAGGTCACGGACCGTGACAGCGAAACGTATCAACCCGACCAGGCTCGCCCGGCGTGCCGACGCCTCCAGCGACGTTCCTCCCACCGAGGCGACACCAGCCACGACCAAAGCCACGGCGACGCCGGCTCCGATCAGGCCGGCCGGGCTGAAACGCAGCGGCCAGAACGCAACCTCGCCGAGAAGCGTCGCAGGCGACGAGGACGATCCGCCGAGCAGGTCTGCCAGCGACCAGCCGGCCACTACCACGGCCGCCACGGCGGCCGCTCGCCGGCTGGTGTGGCGACCCGAAACCACCATCGCCGCGCCGAGGCCA
>JAJZAM010000174.1 GCA_021799445.1 Actinomycetes bacterium | reverse complement strand
TCGACCGTTAACGCTTCTACTAAGCCTGGCACTGTGGAAGACGTCAGGGTCATAGTCGGGGGGTTCCAAAGCCACGATCATGGGCGAAGGCGGGGCTTCGACACACCTGTCTGATAGGATAGCTACATAAGTTTTAGGGCTGCTGACCTGCGGTTTCCTTTCTCAGGGGATGGCCCAACCAGAGAATTCGAAAGGTCGCGTCCATGGTGATGCAAATGACAGCTGAACAAGCTTCCGGGCGTTCCAAACCGGCTCGGTACTCCGCCCGTGACATGACGGTGCTCGAGGGTCTTGAGCCTGTCCGCAAGCGTCCGGGGATGTACATCGGTTCCACCGGTCCCGAAGGGCTCCACCACCTTGTCTGGGAGGTGGTGGATAACTCTGTCGACGAGGCGATGGCGGGCTACTGCTCCCATATCGAGGTGACCTTGACCGCTGACGGCGGCTGCCGGGTCGTTGACGACGGCCGGGGTATCCCCACCGACTTCAACCCGCAGCAGAAGTTAACCGGTGTCGAGATCGCCCTGACCAAGCTGCACGGTGGCGGCAAGTTCGGAGGGGACGGCTACAAGGTTTCGGGCGGACTTCACGGTGTCGGCGTGTCTGTCGTCAACGCTCTGTCGCGGCGACTGGTCGTAGAAGTCGACCGTGACGGAAAGCGGCACCGCATGGAGTTCGCTGACGGCGGCAAGGCTCAAACCGGCCTTGAGGTGGTTGGGCAGGCACCAGGTGGCAGGACGGGCACGACGGTGGAGTTCTGGCCTGACGGCCGTATCTTCGATGAAGTCGAGCTTCGAGCCCAGACGGTAAAAGAGAGGCTTCAGGTCTACGCGTTCTTGAATGCCGGGCTGGAGATCCGCTTCGAAGACGAGAGGGCGATCTCAGAGAGGTCCGTTGTATACCGCTATGACGGCGGGATCATCGACTTCGTCCGTCATATCAACTCCTCGAAAGAACCTCTGTTCAAGAAGGTCGCTTATTTCAAAGTGGCCGAGGAAGACGGAGAGGTAGAAGTCGCGTTGCAGTACAACTCGGGCTTCTACGAGGGAATCCACGGGTACGCCAACGGGATCTCGACGAGTGAAGGCGGCACCCACGTGGAAGGGTTCCGTAAAGCGCTGACCAACGTGGTCAACAAGTACGCTCGGTCGACGAACCTTCTCAAAGAGAAGGAGGAGAACCTCCTCGGAGAGGACATCCGTGAAGGCCTTACGGCTATCGTCGCGGTCAAACTGCGCGAGCCACAGTTCGAAGGTCAGACCAAAGCGAAGTTGGGCAACGTTCCGATCCGGTCGCTGGTCGAGCGGGCCACCAACGACAAGCTCGCCGAGTGGCTGGGGGAGAACCCCTCCGAAGCCCGCCAGATCGTGCAGAAAGCCGTTCAGGCTGCTAGAGCCCGGGTAGCTGCACGCCAGGCCCGTGACGCAACCCGTCGCAAGTCGGCTCTAGAAGGCGCTGGGCTGCCCGGCAAGCTGACCGACTGCGCGACCAAGAACGCCCATGAGGCTGAGCTCTTCATCGTCGAAGGAGACTCCGCCGGCGGCTCGGCGGTTCGTGCCAGGGACCCGCGCACCCAGGCGATCCTCCCGATCAGAGGGAAGATCCTCAACGTGGAACGCGCCCGGATGGACAAGATGCTGAAGAACAACGAGGTGCAAGCTCTGATAGCAGCGGTAGGCGCAGGTCTTTCGGACGACTTCGACGTTTCGAAAGCCCGTTACGGCAAGGTGATAATCCTCGCTGACGCCGACGTCGACGGGAGCCACATAAGGACACTGCTGCTCACCTTCTTCTTCCGTCAGATGAGGCCCTTGATCGAAGAGGGCCACGTCTTTTGCGCCCAGCCGCCGCTGTTCTCGACCTTGGTTGGCAAGGAGAAGGTGTATCTAAAGGATGAGACCGCCAGGCAGCGCTTCCTAGTTGAAAAGCCTAACCACAAAGCCGAGTTCAACCGGCTGAAAGGGCTCGGCGAGATGGACTGGCAGGAGCTGGGATCCACGACCATGGACAAGGACAAAAGAACCCTTCTCAGAGTAGACATCGAGCAGGCTGCCCTGGCGGACGAGGTCTGCTCGAAACTGATGGGCGATGACGTGGAGCAGCGCAAGCACTTCATCTCCACGAACGCCGGCGACGTGAGGTTCCTGGACATCTGAAGTGACTGACACTCCCCCCACAACCCCGCCGGAGGACACCCCGGACAACATCGAGCCGATCGAGATCCAAGAGGAGATGGAACGCTCCTTCCTCGACTATGCGATGTCAGTCATCGTGTCGAGAGCCCTGCCCGACGTTCGTGACGGCCTCAAACCCGTGCACCGTCGAATCCTCTTCGACATGCACGTCCAGGGCTACAGGCCAGACCGTCCCCACGTGAAGTGCGCCAAGGTCACCGGGGACACCATGAGCCGCTTCCATCCCCACGGGAACACGGCGATCTACGACGCCCTCGCCAGGATGGCCCAGCCTTTCAGCCTGCGTCACCCGCTCATCGACTTCCACGGAAATTACGGGTCGGTGGACTTCCCGCCCGCCGCCGAACGCTACACCGAGAGCCGTCTCTCAGCCTTGGCGATGCACATGATCGAAGGTCTCGACGAAGAGACCGTCGACATGGTGCGCAACTACACCAACGAAGAGGACGAGCCTTCAGTACTACCTTCGCGGTTCCCGAACCTGCTGGTCAATGGCAGCCAAGGGATCGCTGTTGGAATGGCCACGAACATCCCGCCGCACAACCTAGGCGAGGTGATCGACGCCACGGTCCACCTGATCGACCACCCCGAGGCGACCCCCGACGAGTTGATGCGCTTCGTAAAAGGGCCCGACTTCCCGACCGGGGCTTTGATACTGGGACGTCAAGGGATCATTGACGCCTATCGGACCGGGCGCGGCTCTATCAAGATGAGAGCCAAGGCGGAGATAGTCGAAGGACGCTCGGGGGATGAGATCGTCATCAGCGAGCTGCCCTACCAGGCCAGCCCGAAGGCGATCCTTGAGAAGATAGCCGACCTCGTCAACGCCAAGGAGCTCGAAGGTATTCGAGACATCCGCGACTTGAGCGCCGGGGACGACACCAAGCTCGTCGTCTACTTAAAGCGCGACGCCGCGGCGAACGTCGTGTTGAACAACCTGTACAAGCACACTCCTTTGCAGACCTCCTTCGGGGTCAACATGGTGGCGCTCGTGGACGGGGTGCCCCGTACCCTCAACCTGGTCGGCGTGCTCAGCGCTTACATATCCCACCAGGTGGATGTGATCACCCGGCGCTCCACTTACCGGCTGCGCAAAGCGAGGGACCGGGCTCACATCGTCGAAGGGCTGCTCAAAGCGCTCGACATGATCGACGCCATCATCACCGCTATCCGCGCGTCCGCGGACCGCTCGGCGGCCAGGACCGCTCTTATGGCCGAGCCGTTCGAGTTCAGCGAGGTGCAGGCCGAGCACATCTTGGACATGGCGTTGTCGACCCTCACCCGTCTGGGCAGGGCCCGTCTCGATGAGGAGCTCGCCCGTCTTCGCGAGACCATAGCCGAACTTGAGGCGATACTCGGTGACGAGGGTCG
The DNA here is from genome assembly GCA_021799445.1 of Actinomycetes bacterium. Classification (GTDB taxonomy): domain Bacteria; phylum Actinomycetota; class Acidimicrobiia; order Acidimicrobiales; family Palsa-688; genus JAJZAM01. The sequence goes on along the minus strand of JAJZAM010000174.1, from coordinate 1,618 downwards.
TCTCAGGGGTGTCATCAAGTCCGAGATGTTGGCGATACGCGACGAGTTCGCCAACCCGAGAAGAGCGCAGATCACCCACGACGACGGTGACATGTCAGCCGAGGACCTAATCGACGACGAAGAGCTCGTCGTCACGATGACCCGCGCTGGTTACGTGAAAGCCGTTCCAGCATCCCAGTTCAAAACCCAGGGTCGGGGAGGGCGCGGAGTCCAAGGAGCAAGACTAAAAGACGAGGACCTGGTTACGAGGGTTATCCACACCAGCGCCCACGCCTACCTGCTGTTCTTCTCCAATCTAGGCAAGGTGTACCGGCTGAGAGCCTTCGAGGTGCCGCTCAAGGAGAGAACCGCTCGAGGTACGGCGATAGTCAACCTTCTGCCGCTCGAAGCGGGCGAGAAGATCCAGACCCTCATCGACACACGGGAGTTCCCTTCGGATCAGTTCCTGCTTTTCGCCACCAAACACGGACAGGTCAAAAAGACCACCTTCTCCGAGTACGACAAGTCCCGCCGTGAAGGTTTCATAGCCATAAATCTCCGAGACGGAGACGAGCTCGTCGGGGTCATCGTCACCAGCGGGGACGACGACATTTTCATGGTGTCAAAAGCCGGGATGGCTATCCGCTTCTCCGAGACTGACGTTCGGTCGATGGGCCGCGACGCGGCGGGAGTCCGAGGCATGGCGCTTCGAGGCGGGGATGAGGTCGTCTCCGTCGACCCTGCACGTGACGACGCTTCCATACTGATCGTCACCGAAGCGGGTTTCGGCAAGCGAACGCAACTCCAGCACTTCAACCGCCAAGGGAGAGGCGGCGTAGGTATAAGGGGAATACGCCTCACCGCCCAGCGCGGCCAGGTGGTCGCGGCTTTCATGATCTCGCTCGAAGACGAGATCCTGGTAACGTCGTCCGCCGGGATCATGGTGAGAATGGCCGCACGCGAGATTTCCAGCCAGGGACGGGACGCCACCGGGGTGAGGATCGTGACACTCGATCCCGGGCAGGTTGTCGCGTCGGTCGCTCCGGTGCTCGCGGTGGAAGAAGCCGGTTGATGTCCGAGCCGGCCTCCGGGATGGAGGGCGGTTCGCTGCCGCCTGACGGCCGTCGAGGTTCTCCCCCTTCGTCTAGAAGCCCCGCACCCGGGGACGCGAGATCAAGTTGGGGTTCGCCGGTGCCGGCGGGTTACGGATCTTTGAGGGCGGGGGCCTCCCCACTGCCGCGCGAACGTAGCGCTCAGGTAGCGGACCGTCAGTCGCGAAGGGGCTCGCCGTCGGGACGTGAGCCTGATGTGGGCGCTCAGGCAGCGCTCTACGACAGCCGAGACCAGCAGGACCCGCCCGTGAAAGGCTCCCGACGGGGCCCTGTCGAGCTGGGAAACATCACGGTATCCCACGTCAACATATCCACGGTGATCAGGGTTTCGTTGATGCTCTACCTCGTTTTTCTCGCCGTGATCGTCGTGGCGGCGATGCTTTTGTGGGTTGCTGCGGATCAGACCGGAGTCCTGACGTCCATCGACAAGTCGGTCAGAAGCCTGTTCAGCTTGAAGGAGTTTGTGCTGCGCGCTTCGGCCGTGGCGGAGTACACCGCCGCCGGCGGAGCTGTTCTCGCAGTAGCGG
>JAJZAM010000173.1 GCA_021799445.1 Actinomycetes bacterium | reverse complement strand
GAGAAGAAGCCACCCGGTCCGGACGATGGGGCGCCGGAGGCCGCCGGGGAGCCCGGCGACGGCCCGCCCGATGAGCGCAGGGGCCTGGGTACGCGGGTCGCTCGTGCCCGAGCCGAGATCTGCTGCGAGCACGACGCCGGCCTCGGCCCACACCGCCGGGTGCGGCCGGCCCACCCTTGCACCGGCGTGGTTCCAGGCCACGCCTTCCTTCTTCGTCCCGTAGACCTCGACATCCGTCGGGTCCAGGTCGATGATCGGGCGCTCGGCCGAGAGCGTCGCTCTCCGGGCAGGGCAGAGCGCGGCGAACCAGTTGCCCACCAAGGCCTGGAACGACCCTTCCAGGTCCGAGAGCGCCACATCGTCGAAGCGCCGGGCCAGGGACGCGGAGGTGGTCGAGGCAGGCGGTGCTGCCACGGCCCGGAGCCGTGCCCCGGCCCCATCGGCACGGAAGTGATCCAGGTCGGACATGAAGTCGGCCCCGGCCAGCATGGCCTCGGCCATGCCCATCACTGCCTCACCCGCCGACAGCCCCCGGCGACGGGCCTTCAGCGTTCCCACGTGGTCGTCGATGGTGGCCACCACGGAGAGCACCCGGTCCACCTCTCGGGTGAGGACCAGGCCGGCAGCTGGGGTGATGCTCGGGTCGTCGTTGCCCACCACGACGGAGGGCCGGGAATGGCGTAGGGTCTTCACCCGACAGGTGCCTTTCTCTTGCAGGGGTCGTTGACCTTGTCAGCCACGATTCTCCTGCAAGAGAAGGCATTTGTCGCGAACCGAACGCCTGTTCGCGGGGCTTAGCTGCGGATCTAGGTCTGAGGGATCGACGCGCGGGGCAGGGACTTGACACCGACGCCGCACACTCCGCCATCAGCTCCCACTATCGACCCCTGCACCGGGCAGCCGTGCTACTCGGTCCCTCGCCGCGCCTCGTGTCTCTCACCCCGACCCACTCCCGTCGTTCGGTCGCGCCCCACCCCCTGCGTCGTCGCCATCCTCAAGCAGCCTGGCACTCAACATCGGGTGGACGATCCACACGTTCTGGTCACACTCCCACCCGGATGTAGCGATTTCGTTGAGGCCCTTGACGAATTCAGCTCAAGGCCCTACCCTTCCTCTCCAGTAGCGGTTTTCGGCTTGCCACGAGGGGGAGGAGTCAGGGGATGGCAATTCCTAGCGACATGACTGGGATCGGCCGGGCACAGGCCGATCTTGAAGAGTTTGACACAGCGGTGCGGATGACCGCGATGCGACGATGGACCCTCCTGCTCATCGCTCTGGGAGAGTTCGTCGACGGCTACGACCTGATCGTGATCGGTGGCGCGTTGCTCCTACTCAAGCCCCAGTTCCACCTGAGCGCCTCCGAGACGGGCATACTGGGAGCTGGTGCCTTCTTCGGCGCCGCGGCAGGCTTGCTCGTTTTCGGGGAGGTCACCGATCGCGTCGGACGGCGCAACGTGTTCCTATACAACTTTGGCTTCTTTGTGGTGTTCGCGCTCCTGTCGGCCTTCGTGACCAACTTCGGGGAACTTCTCGCGTGCCGTGTCCTCCTCGGAGCGGTGATCGGGACCGACATAGCCACCAGCATGACCTTCCTCGCCGAGATCTCGCCTCGACAAAGCCGGGGGAGCTGGACCGGTGCGCTACCACAGGTGGCCTGGACGGTGGGAGCTCTCGTATCGCTGCTGGTCGCGCTCGCTCTCTTCAACACGGTAGGTGCTGAGGCGTGGCGCTGGATGTTCGCCCTTGGGGCACTCCCGGCGCTGGTGGTGCTGGTCGGGCGTCGCACTATCCCTGAGTCGCCGAGGTGGCTCGTGGCGCAAGGCCGTGCCGACGATGCCGCTGCATCAATGCTCAAGCTGGGGTTGTCCCCCGCCGCACCTGGACATCGGACTAAGCCCGCGGTGAGCGAAGCGGTCATCGCTTTGCGCCCCGGCTCGGAGGCAAGCTACCTCGACATCTTCAAGCGGCCGTACACGGGGGCGGCAATCCTTGCCATCGTGATCGTCGGCTTCACCCCCCTGGTTGGGGCACCTGCAAGTGTCATCGCGCCGTATGTATTGCACTATGTGGGCCTGCTCGGGCCCACCGCCGCGCTGAAAGGGTCGATGTTCATCTGGATCGGGGGTCTCGTCGGATCGATCGTAGCCTTTCTCACCATCGACCGGATCGGTCGGCTGGTATCGTCAGCCATTTCGGTGTTCGGCGCTTTCGTCTGCTTGGTCCTCCTAGCTCTGCTCACGGGTCACGCGACGGCATTCGTGGCTGTTTACGTGGTACTCGGCGCGCTCACCTGGTTCGGAGCGTCGTCGTTTTGGGCCCTCCCCACCGAGCTGCTGCCCACTCATCTGCGAGCGCGCGGCCAAGGACTAGGAAATGGGTTGGCACGCGGGGTAGTGGGCGCAACCACCTGGATCGTCCCAGCAGGGATCGCGGCGCTCGGGTTCGAGCCCACGATCATCCTCCTCGGCGCATGCGGGATACCTCTCGGCATCTACGCCCTACTCGGCCGCCGGTTCGAACCACGAGGGCGTCCCCTGGACGAGATGCCGAGTATCGAGGTACACCGCACGGAGAGGGCGGCATTGTGAGCTACGAGTCGCTCTTTGTGAGCACGGAAGAACCAGACCGCCTCTTCGTAACCGACCACCAAACCGGCGTGCCGAGAAGGGTCCGGCCTGACGAGCTCCAAGCGCAGCTGCTTGAGCAAGGCGTCGCTCTCCTCCAAGGAGTCACCCGCTTCATCGACACCGCTAACGCACGAAGCTACCGGCCGCATCTGCCTGTGGCATCGGTAGCCCAGGTGTTCGAAGCCCACCTAGTCCGCCAAGGCGGTGGCGAGCACCTGGGGTGGGAGGCAGCCCTCCCTCCTGTGGAGGCGAGACCCGCAAAGACCGTGGCGGTCTTCGAGCTGGCAATGGGCAACGGAGCGCCATTTCCCCAGCCGAGCGGGACCTTCGAACTCTCCCTCGATGGCGAGCACCTGGTCTCGTTCTGCCTCACCAAGCGGAGCAGGCGCTGGCGTGGCGCGGACTGCGAAGCGTACTTCGACGTCCGCCGAGTCCAAACCGCCGCGCTCGGGGGCTCGTTCAGCCTCGACGAGCACATCCGAGACGAGTCAACCTTCGTTGACGGCTTCATGTTCCTCACCCTTCCCGCCCGGCTGCTCAACCCCCTCCGAGCCCCCAGGCTTCGCATCGACGCGGTCAACCCTCTTCCCTCGTCGAACTGGGTACGGGTCGGGCGCACCTACGAACCGACCTGGGCCGATGTCATCGTGCCTGGCCTGGATGCCGCCCTCGGCGGAGCGGACCAACCCAGCGCGTTCGGCCGAACCGTCCTCATCGGAGACATCCACAACCACTCCGGCGAGAGCACCTTCATCGAGCGCCAGCCCCCTGGGGTCGGAGCGGGCGCGCCCTGCGGTGTCGGAAGCCGTCGAAGCCTCTTCGAACACGCCCGAGACGTCGCCGGACTGGACTTCTTCTGCCTTTCCGAGCACGACTGGCAGCTCTCCGAGGAGGACTGGAAGCACCTGAACGACTTGACTGATGAATTCGGAGCGGATGAAGGATCGTTCATAACCTTGCACGGCTACGAGTGGACTTCTCCCTCTTACGGCCACCGCAACGTCTACTTCCGCGATCGTCCTGGCCCGTGGTCGTATGCCGCCGACCCTGAATTACCGATGAATACCATTCTCGACGGGCACCCGACCCCGGCCGATCTCTGGGAGATGCTCCGCGCCTCGGGCACCGAGTGTATCACCGTCCCCCACCACATGTCAGCCAAGCAGTTCCCGCTCTCCTTGGACAACTTTCACGATGAGGACTTCGACCGGGTGGCTGAGATATACTCCTGCTGGGGCGACTCGCTGGAGCACGCCCAAGCGGTCTCTGCATTCACGGGCAGAGTAGCCGAACTAGCTTTCATCAATTCGGTGCGCGCTGGCTACAAGGTCGGCTTCATTGCCAGCTCCGACAGCCACGATGGTCACCCGGGAACTGCCCAGGGCACGGCCGTGCGCAACCACCTATTCCACTACTTCGGCAGCGGGCAGGTCGGTGTGGTCGTACCAGAAGGCTCCCGACCGCAGGTGTTCGACGCGTTGCGTGCGCGTCATAGCTTCGCCACCACGGGGGAGAACATCGTCGCCTGCACTCAGATCGATGGCCAGGTCATGGGTAGTGTGCTTCAAGGCTCCAGGCTTGCCCGCTCGCCAGTGATCGAGGTTCACGCCCGGAGCTTCTTGCCTTTCGAAGAGCTCACCATTTACCGCAATGGCTACCCCGCTCAGAGCATCGCCGCCGGCGAGGTGACCGAGCTCGACTTCAACTGGACCGATCCTGCATACTCTCCGGGCGACGAGGCCAGCTACTTCGTAAAGGTCGTCAGGGTCGATGGTGAGAGAGCATGGACCAGCCCCATCTGGATCGCCGGATAGCTGTAATCCGACTATGACATACGGCTTGCAAAGTCACCACGTCCCCTTGGGCGTGGTCGTGTGTGAATGGTCAGTTCGAGTGTGCTCGCGGCTGGCCAACTGAAAGTCCTCACCCCTTGCACTGCGATCAGGACGTTCTGTATGAGTCCCCCCACGTGGTTGGGTTTCGGCTAGGAGCGTGGGTCAGACTCCAGACCTCCGTGTGCCTTGAAAGGAATGTGATGACGATGTAGAGGATCGCCAGCACGGACCGTGCCGTGCCAGTGATGGAGGCTGGCCCTCCGGGTTCGCCGTGCAGGCGGAGAGCCCAAACCGCCGCAGTGTCATGCCGGTCAAGAGCCGGGGTGGGAAGCGACTGTGGAAAAGGCCCGCCACCAGCGGGTCAGGTGTGCGACGAGAAGACGAACGTGTGTGAACCACTGCTGACGCATCGAAAGGATTGATGGTGGCATCGAAACCGGGGTCGGGAGTTGCCCCCGGGACAAAGGCTCGCCTGAGTGGCGTGCCCTCAGCCGAGGGGTGGCCTGCGTGTGGACTCGGCGATGCCCGGTGTAAAGGTGGCGTGAGCTCGTCGCAGACGCAGGTGCGTAATCCAGCGATCCCGGACACCCGATCCGGATGATCCCGGACAGTCGTTCCGGTTGATCCCGGACGGCTGGGGGTGGTGGCGCTGGTTGTTCGGTTGTGGCTTGGTAAGCCAAGTTTCCAGTACGTCGGTGCCGGCGAGCGGTGGAGCCTTGGACCGGACGGCGGGATCGGTGGTGGCCGGGGGATGGGGTCGTGGGCGGATGGGACGGGGTCGGGGGATGGGGTGTGGCCCTG
>JAJZAM010000172.1 GCA_021799445.1 Actinomycetes bacterium | reverse complement strand
ATAATCCCTGCATATTGGGGGGCTTTCGTCGTTATCAGCTACCTGATGAGGGCTGATAACGTCCGCCACAGCTGGGACGCCCCCCTCGTGTACCTGGGCTTCGCGCAGATCTACTTCCCTCACTACATCCTGACGGGGATCACACAAGCCTGGTCGTTGTGCACCGAGATGAGCTTCTACCTTTTCCTACCGCTTTATGCGGCCCTCCTCGGGCGCAGGCTCCGGCCCGGGCCCTCCCAGCTGCGCGTCGAGGTAGCGGGGATCGTCGCGTTGATCACGGTCTGCGTCGCCTACCGCTTGGCGGTGGGCGCTTTCCACTCGCCCCTGGCGGCGACGATGCCGAACTGGCTGCCAGGCTACATAGGCCAGTTCGCCCTGGGCATGGGCTTGGCGGTCGCGAGCGCATGGTTGGAGCTAAGCGGCAAGAGGCCAGAGTGGCTGTGGCATCCGCTCATGCCCTGGACGGCGTGGGGTTTGGCCGTCGCCTGCTACGCTGCCGTCGCTAACCTCGGCTTGCCTCTGTCTCCTCTAGGAACCGGGGACCTCGCCGCAAGCCTCGCCAAAGAAGCCCTTTACGGAGCTTTCGGTTTCCTCGTGGTCGTGCCCGCCGTGTTCGGACCCGATCACGCCGGTCCGATCCGGGCTCTTCTCACGACCCGGGGCTTGGCGGCTATCGGCGTGGTGTCTTACGGTCTGTACCTGTGGCACCAAACGTGGGTGTCGATCGTGATGTCGTGGAGCGGAGCGAGGCTGTTCGGATTCTCATGGCCAGTGCTTTTCGTGTCGGCGACCGCTCTAGGCTTGGCTTGCGCTTCGATCAGCTACTTCGCGTTGGAGAGGCCCGTGATCGAACGCCGCTGGCCCACTTCGGGCTTAACGGCGAGGGTGGCAGCCGGGGTGGGTACGTCGGGATGAAAAAAGACGCCCCGATCGTGGCTGCGCCGCCGCCTGCGGCGCTCGGCGCTACCGGCGTGGCTGCCAGCGCGCCGCATGACGACCCTTACTCGGAGATGGCTGAGCTGGCGGCTGCCAGCGGCATCTCGTCGGTGGAGATCATCGCCTGGCGGGACGCCGGGCACCCCGAAGCGGGCGGCTCGGAGGTGCACTCGGCGAGGATCGCGGAAAGGTGGGCCAGGGCCGGGCTCGACGTCCATGTGGTCGCTTCACGACCGGATGGGGGGTCGCGCAGCTGGGCCGGTGACGGCTACAGGATCAGCCGGCCGGCAGGCAGGTACCGGATCTTCCCGGCGACCCTCGCCCGTGGCGTGACCAGGCGTCCGGCGCCGGGCCGAGCGACAGTGGAGATCTGGAATGGAATGCCTTTCTTCACGCCGATTTGGGCTCCCCAGCCTCGGGTCGTGCTGCTCCACCACGTCCACGACCGAATGTGGGACACCGTGCTTCCCGGGCCGCTGGCCGCCGCCGGACGGCTCATAGAGACCAGGCTGGCCCCACCGCTTTACCGCTCCACCCGGCTTGTTACCCTGTCCGCCTCGTCGAAGCTTGACATCGTCCGCCGGCTCGGCCTCGACCCTGCCAAGGTGGACGTCGTCCCCCCCGGAGTAGACGCCTGCTTCGAACCCGGCCGGCGATCCCCTGTTCCGCTCGTAGCCGCCGTGGGCCGCCTAGTTCCCTACAAGCGCTTCGACGCCCTCATAGACGTGCTGGTCTCGTTGAAGGCCAGGCACCCGGACCTAAAAGCGGTGATCGCCGGGGACGGCTCGCAGAAACCAAGCCTTGAGGCTCTCGTCGCCGCCCGCGATGCGCGAAGTTGGCTTTCGCTTCCCGGCCACCTTGAGACCTCGGAGCTGGTCACCCTCTACCAACGGGCGTGGGCGGTCGCTTCTAGCTCGGCGTTCGAGGGTTGGGGATTGACGATCTCCGAGGCTGCCGCCTGCGCCACCCCGGCGGTGGCCAGTCCCATAGCCGGTCACTTCGACGCCGTCGACGACGGCCGGACGGGGTTCCTAGCCGAGCCGGGGATGGACATGGTCGACAGGCTGGACCTTCTTTTGAGCGACGCAGCTCTGCGCCGGAGGATGCAGCGCCGCGCCCGCTCGAAAGCTCGCAACCTGAGCTGGGACGCCGCAGCAACGGGCATCTTGCGGATCCTCGCCGAACAAGCAACGCTGTACAGGTGACCCAACGCGCCCTTGACGCTCTGCGCAAAGAATCCGACCGGCTCGTCCCTCTCAGCGGGGCTCACTTTTGCGCTGTGGAGTAACGCTTCGACGGCGGCATCCACAGCAGGATCACAGCACCCGCACCGCAGACGAGGCCGGCCGCTCGAAGCAGAGCCCATCCGCCCGGGGCGAGTATCGGCTCGTCGAAGACGACGAGAGCGCCGACGAGTGCGCAAGCGGTAGAGGCGATGTTGGTCAGCGATGCCATCAGCGATACCGGAAAGTGGGCGAGGCCGGCTTGGAAGGCTAAAAGTCCGGCTGCGGTCACAACAACGAATAGCCACGGGTACGCGCTGGCGAGAGACGACAAGCTGCCCGACACCAGACCCGCCTGGCTGAGACGATCCGCCACGGCCTTCTCCGCGAGAGCGCCCAGGCCGTAAAAGATACCCGCCGAGATCGCCAGGGCGACGAGGCGGTGCATGTCAATACCCTGCCGGCCAGAATCCAGCCCATCCTGGCCTGTCTGGCGGGCGGCTCCGGGCGTGCGCGACCGGACAAAGGCGACAAGAAAGGCCGCTGCCCCGAGCACAGACCCGACCGTCAACACCGCCGCCATCGCCGGCACCGACACCGGCGAGACGGCCACCGCCTGGCCGGCGGTTCTCGCTGACAGCGCGACGGCTGACACGGCGACTAGGACCAAACCGAGCGCCGCTTTATGCCGGGTTTCGAGACGTTCGCCGGTGAGAGCCGAACTAAAGGCGGCGAGCGCCACGAGCCCACCGGCGAGGATCGGCTGTACCACAGACACGGGCGCAAGCGTCAAGGCCAGGACCTGCAGCCCGAGCGCCGCTACCATTGTCACGAAACCTGCCAACCACAGGTTCGAACGAACCGCTCGACGCAAAAGAACGCTTAGCCGGTCCGGCGGTCCTTCCAGGACAGCGAGAGCTCTCTTCTCGAGGATGTACCCCGTGTCGTACGCGACGGCGGACGCTGCGGCGAGAACGGCTCCTAGGACCTCGCTCGTCGCCCCGCTGGACGACCCAAGCTCTAAGAGCACCTGGACTCAACCCCCACCCGGGCGTCTCATCCCGTCTTGTTGTTGCCGCGTGGCTGCCCGCCGACGAGCCGAGTTCCACCTGGCCCATCCGGCGGCGAGATCCCCGCCGATCAGCGCCAGGGCAGCCCAGGCGATGTCGTTAGCCGAAGTCAACTCCGACGGCCACGCTATGGAAGGCCAATAGTGGTAAGTGACCTGCTCCCAGACCGCGTACGCGGGTAGTGCCACGAGGCACCCCACCGCGACCGCACGGCTCGCCGTTCGCCCCCAATCCCACCGGCATCCGCATAGCACCGCCACGGCCGCCCCGGCGGCGATAGCCGGTCTGGTCACCACGGCTGCCACCAGTCCCCAAACCAGCCCCGCGCCGATCGCGTCACGCCACGAAGCCACAGCCGAACCGGGACCCTGACGGCCGACAAGAGCCGACACGCTGGCTTTAACCGGCGAGAAACGCGAAGGGGGTGGGGGCGTGTCGGGCCAGCGTCTGCGGCGGCGCCGCCAACCCGCCCGACCCGAAGAGCGCGATTTGAGATCTTCCCATCCGCCGCCAGCCGGCTCCGGCCACGCGACGACCGTCAAGAGGACCATGATGCTAAACGCTGAAACTCCGAGTCCTACCCAAGCGATCGTCTGGGGAGCGAAGGTCAAAGTGACCTTGATGACTTTCCCGGCCGGCTCGGCGGGGAGCAGCCAACCGTTTGCCATCGCGTCGATAAGCTTCGGCGCCCCTAGGCTGCGACCGCCAGACACGCTCGCCGTCCACCCTGAGTCGTAGCTCTCGCCTAGCACGAGCCACATAGCCTTACCGGTAGCCTTGACGCTTAGAGTCTGCGCGGTTCGGGACTGGGAGGTCACCGTCACGGCCGGCACGGCCCTCGCCGGAGCGACGGTCGAGCTGAGCGGAGCTGCCGCTCCCCCCGCGCCCGACGACAGCCACAGCTGGTCGATCGACCACCCTGAGGGCAGTCGCAGGCTCGTGACCACCGTGTGCTGCCCAGGTCCGAGGTGTATCCCGTGAGCCGAGTTCCCGCAGCCGTGGATCGTGAGCTGGTCGCCGTTGAGCGCGTCCTTGGTAGTTCCGCTCACGTCCACGTCGACGGGCTTACCGTCGATCTTGAGCAGACCGCTTTGGCACACGGCGGGCAGCTGCGCGGGCGGAGCTGGGGAGACCACGCCGGGCAGGCCAACCTCGGCTATTCCGACGGGAAGTTCGTCGGTGAGCCCAGCGTAGGTCGAGTAGTAGTCGAGGGCTCTCACCTGGTGGACGGCGTCGATGGTCAGCTTTACCGTGGAGCCGGTGAGCGGAGCGAAGTTCAACTCGACGGTGCTCGTCGCCCCAGGCTGGCGTCCCGCTCCTACCGGCGGCACAGGCACGTTGACGGTCTCGGAGCGTCCACCTGCGGTTATGGTGATGCGCGACGGCAGGGAGTGGCGGCCGTCGTTGACCTCCACGAAGTTGAGGTGGTCGAAGGTTATCGGCTTGCTCAGCGTGGCGCTCAGCCACTCTCCCGCCTGCGGGCCTAGCTCGGCCTGCCACGCGGTGCCGGGGTTGTCGTCGAAAGCGGCGTTGGCTCTGGCGTTGCGGTCGTCGTCGAGGCGCGTCGAGGAATTAGCAGCCACGACCACGGCGGGACCGGGTGTCGACGCCGGCTGGGTCGGCGGGAGACGGCCGGGTGGGGTAAGGCCGACGAGCTGGTTGATCAGGTAGTCGGAGTCGCCGGCGTTGATCTCCGCTGTGCCCGACACGTCGAAGCTGCGAGCGGTGGGAAGGTCGAAAGTTCGGCTCATGAACGGTTCGGGGTCGCTGCGGGGAGGGCTGGACACCCGCTGGCGGTTCATGAGAATGTCGAGAGGATCGGAGAGGGATTTAACCCCCGCAGCGCTCAGCAGGTCGGTCGGCAGTCGGAGTGACTCGGACACGTGAGGAACGCCCGGTATCGAGATGTCAGTGAAACCCACCGCCGGCAGACCGTCGTAGCGGCCGTGGGCGCCCCCCGTCGCCCCGTCGACGGTGAGACGGAACGTGGTGAAAGTGTGCGTCGGGAAGCGCACGGTCTGGCCGGCTTTGGAAAG
>JAJZAM010000171.1 GCA_021799445.1 Actinomycetes bacterium | reverse complement strand
GTTCAGGTATGGTCCGGTCGTGAGGTTGCACTTCGCCAGCGCATGGGAGGCGGTGACGGACTTCAACCCGGCGGCCGAGGCCATAGTGGCCGGTGCTCGACGGGTTACCTACCGTGAATACGACGACCATGCTGCGCGCTTCGCCACCGCCTTGGGAGCCCACGGCCTGGAACCGGGCGCCAAGGTCGCCCTGTGCTTGTACAACAGCCCCGAGTACCTGATCGCCCAGTACGGCTCCTACAAAGCCCGCTGCGTCGCCATAAACGTCAACTACCGATACGTCGACGACGAGCTCGCCTACCTCCTAGGTGACGCTGACAGCGAAGCACTCGTCTACCACTCTTCGATGGCGGACAGGATCCTTAGGGTGCTCGACAGGCTTCCCGGCTTGAAGCTCCTCGTGGAGGTGCCCGACCCCCAAAGCGACAGCCAGGTCGAAGTGCCCAAGGCCCTCCCGTGGGACCGCCTTTTGGCTGATCACGCGCCGGCGCAGCGCATCGAACGTGACGGCGACGACCTTTACATGCTCTACACGGGCGGCACCACGGGAATGCCCAAAGGTGTCATGTCCCACCAGCACGACTTCGTGCGAGCCCAGTACCAGAACTTCGCCCTGCTCGGCCTTCCGGTCGCAACCCCGACGAGCGTCGAGGAGATCCCGGCTTTCCTGGAGGCGATGGCCGGCCTGCCACGCCTTGTCACAGTCACCTGCCCTCCACTCATGCACGGCACGGGCATGTGGGTCGGGGCGATGCCCGCCCTGCTCGCCGGCGGCACAGCCGTGCTATTGGAGAGCCGCACGTTCGACCCTTACGAGCTGTGGGAAGTCGCCGAGCGGGAGAGAGCCACCCGCATCGTCGTAGTCGGCGACGCCTTCGCCAGGCCCATGCTGAGAGCCTTGGAGCAACTCGAAGCGCAAGGCAGGACGCTCGACTTGTCCAGCGTGGACACGATCGCCTCGTCAGGGGCGATGTGGAGCGCGGAGGTCAAAGAAGGCCTCGCGGACAGGCTCGGCGCCGTGATGATCGACGCGCTCGGCTCCACCGAAGGCGGCGGGTACGGTGTGACGTCGGTGTCGCGGGAGATGAAGGTGCCGACGGCGAGGTTCGACCTGATCCCCGGCACGATCGTCATCACCGAGGACGGAAGGCGGGTGCAGCCGGGCTCTGAGGAGCAAGGCATGCTCGCTACGCAGACCCCCGCTTTCGGCTACTACAAGGATCCTGACAAGACCGCCCGGACGTTCCGCACCTTTGAAGGGGAGTCGTATGTGATCACCGGCGACTGGGCGACCGTCGACGCTGATGGCAGCATCCGCCTTCTTGGCAGGGGCTCGAACTGTATCAACACCGGGGGAGAGAAGGTCTATCCCGAAGAGGTAGAAGAGGCGCTCAAACGCCACGAGGCGGTCGACGACTGCCTTGTAGTCGGCCTCCCCGACGAGCGCTTCGGCCAGCAAGTCGTGGCCGTCGTCGGCTGTGACCGACCCGAGCGCCCCGACGGGGACGAGTTGCGAGCATGGCTGCGGAGCTCGTTGTCGGGCTACAAGATACCCAAGCGGATCGTCGTCGTCGACGCTGTACGCCGGGCGCCCAACGGCAAGGCGGACTACCGCTGGGCGAGACAAACCGCCATGGCGGCAGAGTCGGTCTGAGCCTCCGGGATCTCGGGGAAGTTCGGGTCTATCGGCTCAGAGCGGAGCGCCGGGGGCGGACCTTGAGGCCGGTCAGCCCTAACAGCAACGCGAAAGTGACCACGTTGGGCACGAGCACGGCGGGTTGACCGGTCGCTGATCCGTAGACGATCCAGCCGACGATCCCAGCGCCGAGAACTCCCAGGTAGCCGAAGGAGATGTCATCCGCCTTGCCGCGCTGCCAGGTGCGCCACAGCTGCGGCAGCCAAGCCGAAGTCGTCAAAATACCGGATAGAAACCCGATCGCTACGATCATCGACCGCCCTTCGTAGCGGTGAGGCCTTCGCTGTCTAGCGGTCCACGTTGCGGCACGTTCCGGCGCCTTGTCACCTGCTCCACTCTACACTGCGTCGAGAGGGAAGCTCTCCGCAGCGGCTCTCTGTGGGGTGGTGCGCAGTAGCATAGGGTTCGCCGGTGGGCGCCTACGTTTGGCCTTTGGGGTCAAAGGTGTGATTCCGACGGCTGAGCAGCCTTTAGCCGGTTGCGGTCAATGGCCCTGAGCACGAGGTCACCGTCGTCGACCAGGCGTGCCGAAGCCGAAGTGCACGGCATCGTAGTCAGCTGGGCGAGGAGATCGTTCAGCGCCTCGCTCAAAACCGGCTCGCCGGAGGCAACCTGGTCGAGTTCGAACTCGCAGAGGCGCTGGGTTGCGGCCCGCTTTATTCCCGAAGGGCAGGTGCCTCCTCGTCCCGACAGCACGCAGAGGCATCGTGTTCCACTACGCAGGCTTAAGGGCGCCCACTGCCCTCCTACCTTGGTAGTACTCTTTCTCTATACCTAGGGGAAAGCCGTCGCCGAAGCTGGCGATCACCGTCGACCCAGAGGTTCATGAGCGGGTTATAGCTGCCGCTGCTGGGGAGGGGTTGAGCGTTTCCGCATGGATGACTGCCGCAGCGCGGCGGGCTCTTCTGTTGCGAGATGGTCTGGCTGCAGTGGCCGAATGGGAAGCTGAGTACGGCCCGCTGACCGACGCCGAACTGGGATCGGCGCGCCAACGCGTCGCCGACGAGTTTCGCTGCTCAAGCAAACGTCGCTCCGCATGAGCGTCGTCTACGACGCCGGTCTCTTGGTCGCCGCCGACCGAAACGACCGCGACGTCTGGGCCGACCACCGAGTTCGCCTCGAAGTGGGTTTCGTTCCAGTCACGACTGCGCCGGTGGTCGCCCAGGTGAGCCGGTCGCCGCGCCAGGTGCAGCTGCGGAGGTTCCTTCGCGGCTGCGACATCGTCAGCTTTACCGGCGAGGAACCTCACGAAGTCGGAGCTCTACTGTCCCGGGCCGAGGCTTCTGATGTCGTCGACGCGCACGTTGTCCTGGCCGCGAGTCGCACTCGGTCGACCGTGCTGACCTCTGACGAGCAGGATCCGCAACGGCTTTCAGAGTGCCTGCCTGAGCCGATCGTCGTGCAGCCAGTAGTGGCAGGGCGCCGGCGGAAGCGCCCATAGAGCCACTGACAGGTATCACCGAGCGCTCACCGGGAACGTCCCTGGGTCCCGCATCGGTGGTGTCCCTGATCGCCGGTTAGTGGGCTGTGCCTGGTTCCGGAGAACTAATGCGGTCGAGCCGGCGAATACCCGTGCCAGGTTTGCCAGGCTGGCCTCGATGGCCGCCCGCCAGTTCTCGCCTTCGTTGGTCGCATCGCGCAACCGCTCTGGCGACGCCGAGCAATCGAAGAACTCCGTCGCCCTCGTTCCGCCACCAGGCAGGGGGCTGAGCTCCCACCCCCAGACGTTGTATGCGGGAACGCCCAGTTGAACCTCCGAGTCGGGCCGGGCGACGGACTTGAGGACTGGCATCCAGGCAATCCGACGACTTGGTTCGTACTCCACGACCCGGTTCTCTACCACGTAGTCTCCGAGGCGGTCGTTGTGCATCTCCATCTCGAAGGTCTCCCCGACCCTGGACAGGACCTGATCATCGGCGGTGCCCCTCAACATGCCACTTCCGTCGATGGTGGCGTGGTTGGCCGGCCGGGCCAGGTAGTCGAACACTTTGTCGGTGATGGCATCGACGTCCCGCGAGACCGAAATGAATGGCTCCGTGGTGGTCATGTCCGGTAGACAGTAGCCTCAGGGTCTGCTCACTGCTCACGGGCTGACCATCCCTTATCCGCGACGGGCTGAACTCCCCAGACCTATCTCACTTCGCCGGGACCGGCTGGCAGTGGTAGTGGTCGACTCCGCTTCCCCTCCGGCTAGTTTCGCGATGCGATATTGGGGGTGAGGGTGCGTGGGGATCTATGAGTCGGCCCGCAAGCACGGGATCTACGAATCGCTGCTGGGTGAGATCGGAGAGCGCGATGGCTGACAAGAAGATCTACAGACGTTCTAACGGCGGTGTCGAGTTGACCGAAGAGGTCTTGCAGCAGATGGCCAAGGAGGCCGAGGCTGGGCTTGATCCCTCCAAGCTCCGGCGACGGCCGGGCCGCCCATCGATGGGATCAGGTCCGGCCGGCACCTTTCCGGTACGACTAGAACCGGAGCTACGTAAGGCAGTCGACGACCGAGCAGCTAAGGATCACACGACCGCGTCAGACGTTGTGCGCGAAGCCCTCCGGGAATATCTCAAGTTCAGCTGAACTGAAGCGCCCCCAAACGTCATTGTGCGGCTATCCCCAAACGACTGACCCCAAGCGTCTCGTAACGCCGGGTGACGGAGCGGCCTTGCAAGACAGGGCCAACTCTCGGATGGCACTAGTACCCATGATATCATCTGAGTGATCCACCTGATATCAAGGAGGTGTGGTCGCATTGCGCACGGTCGTGGACATCGATGAGACATCTCTACGTGAGGCTCGTGTCGCCTTGGGCGCCACCACCAAGGTGGAGACTGTCAACCGAGCGCTCGTTGAGGTGGCAGCGCTCGCTGCTCGTCGGCGCGATCTGCAGCGCCTCGCTAGCGGTGGTTTGCCGGCTTTCGGCGACTCGGCCCAATGATCGAGGCCGGCCTCATCGGCACTTGCGGCATCATCGAGTTCGAGGTCCGCTTCTCGGCGCGTTGACAAGCCGAATACGAGCGGATCGCTTGCGGTCGCAAGGTCGGCTATGAGTCGTTCCCGATGCCTGATGAAATATGGGACTGCGCTCTAGAAGTGCAAGCGGCCCTCTGCGAGCGTGGCTAGCTTCGGGCCGTGAAGTTCCCGGATCTGCTCATCGCCGCCACCGCTGAACGGCACGGCCTTCCCCATGCCGCTCGCCTGGAGCGTCCCAGGATCCCGTCTTCGAGTTGACCCGCAACGCCGGGTTGGTAGACACTGTGGCTCCCAGGCGAGTGGTCGTGGGCGAAGTAAACCCGACGCGGGTCCGGCTGCCGTGGCTGACTGCTGAGCATTCCGTTTCGTGCTGTGCTCCCGTTTGGTGCGTATTCGTACTTGCCCGTAGCAGGGTCGCGGCCGGGTGGAACCGGCACTTGCCAGTTGTCGTCGCCTCGGGACCGGACGCTCCTTCACATGGCAAGAACGCCAGCAGATGCATGGCCGTATTATTACTGTCCGACTGGTGAAGCGACGTGGTCAATGCGCAAAAACAGCCTCTGAGCAGCGGAGGGAGAGGGATTCGAACCCCCGGGGACTTGCATCCCAAAGCTTTTCAAGAGC
>JAJZAM010000170.1 GCA_021799445.1 Actinomycetes bacterium | reverse complement strand
AGAGCCTCCCATCGGCGAGCGATCCGACACCCACGGGGCGGGAGGCGCCTCGATGAGCCTCGCCAGTCGCAGCAGAACTGCGTCGTAGTTGACGCGCCACCCCCTCCACTTCTCCCACGCCAAGTCCACGTCGCCCACCACGGTCACCCCGCCGTTGCGTAACTCGGCTATGGCTTCGTCCCACTCTTGCCTGGAGACGCTGATCGGGTCGTCCGGGGCGGGATCCGGGTCGTAGGGTAATCCGAAAGCGTCAGCGATCCGCCGCAGGGAAAGGAAACCGGCGCGCAAGCACAGGTGTGCGTTCGGGTCTGCCGGGTGCTCGACAGCGGAGATCCACAAGGCGGCCCCGTCGAGAAGAGCCCCGGCAGCCGTCACCCAGGAGCGCTCCCCGTGAGGTGACCGGAAGAAAACGAGTATCGGGAAGGTTGTGTGCGACTCCTCGATGTCGGCGAACCACTGCTCCCACTGACGCCACAGGTCGGTTATCTCGGCGAGACCGTTGTCGATCCGCCGGAACCGAAGGATCATCGTCGTCGCCGACGGCGGGTTACCTGCGCGGACCTCCAGCAGGGTGACGCCGGTCTCGCGGCGGGTGAAAGCTGAGTACATGCTGGGCAGGTAACTGATCACCAAGGCTACGATCAGAAGGCCCACGCCGGCTTCGGAGTCGCTGAGCAGCGAAGGGCCCAAGGAGCCGTCGGAGGCTGTTCCCAAAGTGACGAGAGAAGAGCCCGACAGCTCGACCGAAGCGGCGAGCGATCGCCCCGTGACGCAGAAGAAGATGAGGCCGTAGGCGACGGCTGTGACAAGGAGCCACGAGACGAGCATCGCCAGCAGCGCTATCGGGGCGAACATGGCCATGAGGCGATCACGGCGCACGTAGTCGTCTTGGCGCCTGACTCTCGCCCGGAACAACAGGCGCAAAGACGTCATCGTGATCTCGGGGATCAGGCCTTGGGAGGCCCGCGGCAAGACCACAGCCCTGAGGGTCGACACCAGCGTGGCCGCGACGATCCCGAGTCCGGCGAGCAGCCCGGCGTAGTCCAACAAACGAGCGACGGTCATCTGGCAAGGACCCTGGCTTTCATCGTTGTGGGGACAGGCCCGCTGAAGCTGCGCTTGGGGCGCCGGGGATTACAGGTCGCTCGGATCCCACGACGAGAGGTGCGCGAGGCGGGGGTCGTTCGAGAACATCTCTACGATCGGCGAGGTGAGGCCCAGGCGTTTCTGGATCCGCTCCACGGCGGCCTGCTCGTTCCACAGCACCAGCGTCACGGCCAGCCCGGCGCGCCCGGCGCGTGCTGTCCTGCCAGAACGGTGCAGGTAGGCTTTGTGATCGTCTGGCGGGTCGAAGTGGATGACAACGTCGATGCCGTCTACGTCAAGGCCCCGGGCGGCGACGTCGGTGGCGACCAAGACCGGCAGCCTCCCGTCGCTGAAAGCCTTCAGGGCCCGCTCTCGTTCTTTCTGGCGCAGGTCGCCGTGGATGGGCCGAGCGGCGACTTTCATCTCGCGCAGACTTTCAGTGAGCCGGTCGGCGGCGTGCTTGGTGCGGGTGAAGACGATCACCCGACTGGAAGCCCGGCAGACAGCGGCTGCGACTTTGACCTTGTCCATCTGGTGGACCTGGATGAAGCGGTGGGCCATCTCCGACACGGTGGCGGACTCCGACACCACCTCGTGGTGCACCGGGTCGGACAGCTCGTGGCGTACGAGCCGGTCAACGTCAGAGTCGAGAGTCGCCGAGAAAAGCATTGTCTGGTGTGAGCCGACGAGGTGACGTAGAAGCCACTCGACCTGGGGTGTGAAGCCCATGTCGGCCATCCTGTCCGCTTCGTCGAGGACCACGACCGCCACCTTGGACAAGTCGATCTCGTCGCGTTGGCGGAGGTCGATCAACCTGCCGGGTGTTGCGACCACAACGTCGCAGCCTTTGCGGAGGGCTTGCACCTGGTCGTCGAGGCTGGTCCCCCCGTAGCAGGCGACCAGGCTCAACCGCCGGGCTGCGGCCAGCGGCGCAAGTACGTCAGCCACCTGGCCGGCCAGCTCCCGGGTCGGTACGAGAACGAGACCTCGCGGCGTTGGAGAGCTTGACGCTTCGCAGCGATCCCCGAGGCGTTGTATGAGCGCGACTCCGAAAGCGAGGGTCTTCCCCGATCCTGTCTTGGCTTTACCGCAGATGTCGCGCCCGGCGAGAGCGTCGGGTAAAGTCAACTTCTGTATAGGGAACGCCTCGCTGATTCCGAGCGCGCCGAGCGCTTCCACGAGGTCGGCTTCCACGCCGAGCGACGCGAAACCTGCTCCAGCTTCCTCTGCGATCAAAAAACGTATCTCCTGCCGGCCGGTCTCAGCCTCCAGGCTGGTCAGCTTAGCCGACACGGCGCAATCCCGGCCGGGAGGCGACATCCGGCGTGCCCCGGATAGTACGGCTGGTCGCCTCGCAACGTCCCATCCACTGGCTAGCCTGATTCGGGTGTCGCTGACCCTGTTCGAAGACGCTGCGGCCGGCTCGGCGCGCAAGGTGACCCTTGTACGCCTTGCTGCGGAGATCGCCCGCTGTGTGGCCTCGGTCGGGCCTGTGGTCGTGGAAGGCGAGGTCTACCGGCCGACGACCACCAAGGGCGGGTGGGTGTATCTCACTCTGCGGGACAGAGCCGCCCAGATCGACGTGAAGGTGCCCGCGGCGGTCGCCCGCAAGTACAAGCCGAGCGCCGGTGAGCGGGTGGAGGTCGCCGCTACGCTGCAATGGTCTAACGACCGGGGCCAACTGGCCCTTCTTGCGGAAGCGGTCACACCGGTGGGTGCGGGGGCTATCGCCGCTCTCATCGAAGCGACCCGGGCTGCTCTAGCCGCCGACGGGTTGCTCGGGCGAACCCGCCGGGCGATACCTGCGCTACCTAGTGCCATCGGGGTGGTTTGCGGCGCTGACGCGGCGGTTCGCAGGGACATCGAGTCCGTGGTAGCCGAACGCTGCCCTGGGTACCCGCTCGTGTTCTTCGAGACGACAGTGAGCGGTCCCACCGCCAGCCGCGGGATCGTGGAGGGGATTCGAACGCTTTCGAGCGATCCTCGGGTGGAGGTGATCGTGCTGGCGCGCGGCGGGGGGGACGCCCCGTCGCTTCTACCCTGGAGCACCGAGGAGGTATGCAGGGCCGCTGCCGCATGCCCCGTGCCGATAGTGTCGGCGATAGGCCACGAGTCGGACCGGCCGTTGTGCGATGAGGTGGCCGACCTGAGATGTTCCACCCCGTCGCTTGCTGCGACGGCTGTAGTGCCCGACGTCGCCGGGCTGGCGCGCCGTGTCGACGAGGCGCTGAAACGCGCGGCTGGCGCCGCTGAGCAGGCGGTCGGGAGGGCCGAGCGGCGGTTGGAGGCCGTTCAAACCCGCAGGGCTATAACCGGGCGGCTCGACCAGACAGCTTTCAGGCTTGAGCGGACCACTATACGACTCGGGGGATGTCACCCTCGGACAGCTCTCCGCTTCGCCGAGGACCGCCTCGCTGCCACCCCGTGGAGACGTCACGTCGGTGAGGCGCTCGGGCGTGCAGCGGGACGCCTCGATTCCGACGTCCGCCACCTTTGGGCGTTGTCTCCGCAGCGGACCTTGGAGCGGGGCTACGCCGTCGTAACCGGTCCGAACGGGACCGTCGTCCGGCGTGCCGGTGACTTGTCGCCCGGGGACGGCATCGGCATCCGGCTCGCCGAGGGATCCCTGGCGGCGACGGTGACCACCCCGGGCTCCCCGCTTGAGCTGGGATCCCATGGGGCGAGGCGGCAGTGACGTCCCCCGATGCCGCTGGCGGCTCTAGTGGCGACTCGCCGCAGCTTCTCGACCCGCAGCGCAACAAAACCTTCGAGGAGCTCATGGCGGAGCTCGAAGAGCTCACCGCACTCCTAGCAGCCGGGGACGTAGGAATAGAAGCGGCAGCCGACCTCTACGAACGCGCGGAAGTCTTACACGCCCAGGCCAGGGAGAGACTCGACCAGGTGCGAGCCCGCGTCGAACGCCTCGGCAGCGCTACGACCCTGCCGGGCAACGCCACAAGCTCAGGGGCTGGCGGCGACGAAACCGTCGAGCCTTGCCGCGATGGTGCCTCTTAGACGCCCGGCCAAAGCGACGTTGACGTCCAGGCGTTCGAGGATCTGAGCCAGGCGCACCGGGCTCAACGTGAGATCCCTGGAGGAGCAGAAAGCTTTCACCTTCGCGGCTACCCCAGGGTCGACGAAACTGGACGTCGCCTCCAGTATCCGCACCAGGAGGCTGTGGGGCATTCGGGCTGCCAGCTCGTCCCAGTTGGACTCGACCCATTCCCACGCCTGCTCGGAAGCGCCGGGCTGTGCCATCACCGTGGCGATAGCCAAGGGGGCGTCTTGGGATCGCACCTGGGATCCGAGCATCATCTGCAAGGTCTTCTCCCGCAGCGACTCCGAGGTGGCTTCGGCGAGAGCGAACAGGTAGCGCTGCTCCTCTTGGGGCGACCCGGCCTTGGTGTAGGCGTCCAAGACGAGGTTCCACTCCTCCTCACCTCCCGATCCGACAGCAACCCGAGCGCACACACCCACGAGGTCAGCTGCCAGCCCGCTCGACGCTGACGGCGACACGAGGTGCTCACGCAAGCGGGAGACGCACTCTGGCACCACCGTCGGGTCCTTGGCTATTTGGGCTAGGACCGACAGCACCCTCGCCCGGGCCGTGGCGGTCCTTTCCGGTTCGCCTGGGCCGGGGGTCCAGCCGAGAGAACGCCACACCGGTTTCGCAAGCGACGCAGCCAGGCGGGACACCACGGCTCGGTCGTCGTCGTCGCCTGCGAGCTCCAGCATGTGCAGGCCGGAAGCCAGAGAGGTCCAAACGTCCGGGTCGCTGTCAGGACCGATAGCGACCGCTCCTGCCGCCCAGTCCTCCACCCCGGCCGCTCCCGCCACGACCTCGGCCCAGGTGTCGCTCAGATAGTTGAAGCGTTCCATGGGCTCCGCGATCTCCGCCAAGTCGGCGCCGAGCAGGCGCCGCCGCAGCTCCGGGCTGTAAGAGCAGCGGTAGAAACCCCAGCCGCCGGCGTTCACGATCGCCCAGTCGACCGGCGCGTCGAAAGACAAGTCGGAGCCGTCCCCGTCGAGGAGCAGGCGTTCCTCGCGGACCGTGCCACCGGCAGACACCCGCAGGTTCACCGGCACCTTCCAGGTGGGCGAGCCGGCACCGGTGCCGACCGGGCGGTAGGTGAAGCGCTTCTGGGAGAGCACCAAGCGGGTTCCGTCGTCGCTGAGTGCCGCCTCGACGAGAGGGTGACCGCCCTGGAAGATCCACGAG
>JAJZAM010000169.1 GCA_021799445.1 Actinomycetes bacterium | reverse complement strand
GCGCAGCTCCATCGGGGACTACCGCCCCGTTGACGTTCTGGTAGGGCGCTGGGGTCGCCCACTTGTGGCTTCCGGGAACGACCCGCAGGAAGCCGTTAGCGGGACTTGTACCGTCGATGTGTATCGTGACGGCGGTCGAGGGCCAGATGTCGAGATGCGGGCTCGACTGCCAATCAGAGTGCCAACCGATGCGCGTGTAGCTGCTCTCGCTTCCTGGTCGGGCGTCTTGATAGACGAACCCGAACTGGCGTTCCTCGGCGGACCAGATTTTCTCGCCAAGCCACCGGCGCATGAGGTCGATCACCGAGTCGGAGTAGAGAATGTCGCGCGCCGTCGGAGAGAGCTCGGTTATGTGAACGACGTAGTTGGCGAACTTGGCCGCCTTGTCCGCCGCACCGTTCTCGACAAGACGCACCGTACCGAACCTCGCGTCGAGCTCACCCGCGACAAGGCGTGCCTGGGCTTCGAAGCACTCGCGCTCGAGGCGGTCAACGGTTTCGTCGTCAAGGGCACCTGTCAGGACGGCAAAACCGTACTCATCGTAGAAGGAGGCGAGTCCATCGAGGTCATCCGCGGTGAACGCCCACGGGTTGGTTACGATCTTGTGTCTGATGTCTATCACGACACCGCAGGCTACGACTCGATTGTTGCGGGCCTGTTTCTTGACGGCAAAAGCAGACTCATTTTACCAAGTGGAAATAATTCACAACGTTCCTAACGCCACGACACAAACGGATGCCGGCGGAGGAGACCCTCCCGGACGCTGCGGGGTTCGTCCGAGGATCCCGTTGACAGGCGCTGACAAGGGGGCCGGCCAGATTAAGGGGTCAAAAAGGAGACCAGTTGAGCGCTGACACTGATGGACCTGACGGCAGCCGCCAGAGCACTCAAGGCGAAGGGCTGCAGGACCGCCTCGACCGCCTCGAGAAAGTGCTCTCCTCAAGTGCTTTCGTGGAGCTCCTTGGGCGACACGCGACGCCCTCCTGGAGACGAGCGAGTCAGGGTGAGCATCGCCTGCCGGTAGCGCTCGCCGTCATTCTTGCGATCTCCCTACAGCTAGTACTGCCCGGTAATCTCACCTTCCACCCAACCTATCTCCTCCCTTCCCTCGAAGGACTCCTCCTCGTAGGTGTCACGGTCGCGAACCCGAGGCGGATTAACCGGACGTCTAGCACGCTTCGAGCTAGCAGTATCGCCCTTATAGCGCTTATCTCAGCGGCCAACGCGTGGTCAACGGCGGAGTTGATCAAGGGCTTGGTGAACGGCACTGCGGGCGACAACGCGGCTCTACTGCTGACTCGCGGAGCCAGTATCTATCTGACGAACATACTGGTGTTCGGCTTGTGGTACTGGGAGTGGGACAGAGGCGGACCCGTTGCCAGGGCACGAGCAACCAAGTCGTTCCCCGACTTCCTGTTCCCGCAGATGGCCCAACCCGACCTTGCGCCACCCGACTGGACACCGACGTTCATCGACTACCTATATGTATCGTTCACGAACGC
The DNA here is from genome assembly GCA_021799445.1 of Actinomycetes bacterium. Taxonomy (GTDB): domain Bacteria; phylum Actinomycetota; class Acidimicrobiia; order Acidimicrobiales; family Palsa-688; genus JAJZAM01. The sequence continues at coordinate 3,846 of JAJZAM010000169.1, read as the reverse complement.
CGCTGCCTTCAGTCCTACTGACACGATGCCCCTTTCACGTTGGGCGAAGCTGCTCATGCTCTTACAGTCAGCCATGGCGATCCTTACCGTCGCCTTCGTCATCGCGAGGGCCGTCAATATCTTGAAATAGCTGCCGGACGCCACCGACAACTGGGCTCCAGGACGTCCTCCTCGCCCCGGCGTGTAAATTCACGGCCGTGTTCGAACAGCGCGGGCCTTGGGTCCGGCTCAGCACCTCTGTGGTGCACGAGAATCCCTGGTACTCGGTGCGCCGTGACGCCGTGCTGCGACCTGACGGTACGCCAGGGGACTACTTCACCGTCGAAAGCTCCCCGGCAGTGTTCGTCGTCGCGTTCGACGAGTTGGGCCGCATCCCACTCGTCCGCTTGTACCGCTATACGGTCGGGCGAACCTCTTTGGAGGTTCCCGCTGGCAGCTGCGAGCCAGGAGAGGAGCCTCTGGCGGCGGCCAAGCGGGAGCTGGCCGAAGAGACAGGCCTATCGGCTTCGAGGTGGGACCACCTCGGTGTTCTGTTTCCGGCAAACGGTCTGTTGCGAGAGGAGAACCACGTGTTCGTCGCGCGAGGACTTGCCGACACAGGGAGCGATGACCGCGCCGCCGAAGGTATCGACGAGGTTCTTATGGTCAGCGCCGACGACGCGTGGGCGCTGGTGGCGGACGGCACCATCACCGACTCCCAGACCGTGGCGGCCCTGGCCTTGGCCTCAGCCACCCCCACAGTCACACAAGCGTCACCCGGCAGTTAGCTCGACGGCAGAGTCTCTGCTGTCGGGCTAACCCGACAGCCTGGGAGCCGGCCTTCCGCCGAGTCAGTTCCGCCGACCCTCCGTGTCCGCGGGGACCTCGGCGTTGGGAAGAGTTAACACTCTAGACATCTATACCTCTAGACATCTGCCACGGGGTGTGCATATGATTCGTCATGCACAGGTTGTCGGTGGTCTCCGAGACAGGTGGTGGCCCACCGAAACGCCGGCTCAGCCGACTCGGGACCGGTGTGCCTCTCTACCGGGAGGTTTATGACTCCCTCGAAGAGCTGGTCATGTCTGTCCCACTCGGCGACGAGGCGCCTTTGGCACCCGAGAGTCAGCTCATGGCAACCTTCGGGGTAAGCAGAGGGACGCTACGCCGAGCGCTCGACGAGCTGGTCCGCCAAGATCTGCTGCGAGTCGAGCCGGGCCGCGGAACATTCGTGGTTCAGTCCACGAAAGTTCGCTGGCTTGTCTGGGACCGTCTCGTCGAAGTGGCCCGGCCCGATTCGCGTTTCGACATGGATGTGAGTCACTTCGTTCCCGACTTCGAGGGTAGGGAACGTTGCGACGCTCAGGTGCAGGCACTCCCCGATTATGCGCAAGCCGAGATCGTCTTCATTGCGCCCGACAACTCTTTGGAGGCACTACGCCTCGACGCACTCCGAAAAGGGAAACGAGTTGTGGTGCCGACCTTCGGGCTCCGTCGAGGACTGCTCCTCCTAGACGGAGCCCGAATGGACACAGCCGATATGCCCTTGGCTGCGACTCTTGATGGGATGGAGCGTTTCGCCGCGGTGTTGACGCTCGATGATCTGCGTCGACTGGATCCGGTAGGAGTCGTCCTGACCGGAGCCGTCGCCGTAACCAGGCAGGGATTACACTTTGGAGGCGGCGACGGCTACTTCGACTTGGAGTGGGCTCTGCTGCGACATTGCGGCCTTGCCAGTCCGACTACCGCAGTGATCGCGGTGGTCCACTCTTGCCAACTTCTAGACGTCGATGTCCGGCCCGGCCCTCACGACGCCGTCGCCGATCTGATCGTCACACCAGAGGGAGCGGTCACGCCGGTAACCGCTTTGCCTAAGCCCGACGGCCTGCGTTGGGAGGAATTCCGATCTGGCACCGGCTATTCCACCGCCTACATCTCAGACCTTCTGTCAGAGATGGCTTCAACCAAACTCGCCACTGTCCCTCGTCCGACTGGAGCACGTCGATGAACACCCCCCAAGATTCTACCTCCTTGCATCGCGAACGGATCTGGAGTGAACTTGCCAAGGTTGCCCGGCCGGACTCCAGATTCCACTGGGACTTCTCGTCGTTCATCGCTGACTTCGAAGGCAGCGACGAGTGCGCGCGGCGCATCCGCTCACTTGACTCATACCAACTGGGCGGAACCGTGTTCATAACCCCGGACAACAGCACCGAGGCGCTTCGAGCCCAGGCCATCGCCGAAGGCCGTCCTATCCTGATGACCACCTACGGTATCGTCAGAGGTTTCTTGGCCCTGGATTCTGGGACGGTACAAGCCGGCCAGGAGTTCTACGCAGCCACTTTGGACGGCATGGATCGTTACGCACGCCCGGTCACACTCGCCCAGATTTCCGCGGGGGGCCCACTTCATCTCTTGGTAACTGGGGGCTCGGCCGTAAGCATAAATGGCGTCCGATTCGGCAAGGGCCACGGCTTTTTCGACTTGGAGTGGGCGATGCTGAGCGAGATAGGTGTCGTAGACGCCAGAACCGAGATTGTTTGCATAGTGCACGACTGTCAAGTCGTCGACGAGGCACTTTCTGGCGAAGACCACGACGTGCCGGTCGACTGGATCATCACACCCACCCGTAGCATCCACGTCGACTCTCCGGGCCGGCGACTGGGTCGGGTCCGATGGGAGATGCTCGAGGGAAGCCTTCTCGCTGAGGTCCCTCCACTCCGAGAGCTCAAGGTCGGCGTTCAGGCTTTGTAGCCGCAAACCTTACCCACCAAAAAACAACACCTAACAACCCAAACACAGGAAGGCGCATGGTATGTCCGACGCTGCGTTCAACGCGCACGCCCCCGAATCCGTCGTAGAAGCGCACGGAATCGATCTCATCCCCGAAACAGAACGCCACGGCAAGCCGCGCGACCTCTTTGGTATGTGGATGGGCACGAACCTCAACGTGTTCTACGTAGTCAACGGTGCGGTGGTGATCTCCCTCGGCCTCTCATTCGGCCAGGCGGTGCTCGCCATGATCCTCGGCAACCTGGCATTCGTCACCGTCGGGCTCACCAGTCTACAGGGCCCAAAGACTGGAACCTCGACTTTTGCGGTGTCGCGGGCAGCGTTCGGACCAAACGGAGGCAAAGGACTTTCGTTCTTCAACTGGATCACTTGCGTTGGTTTCGAGGCATCCGGCTTGGCACTAGTAGCGTTGGCCGCCCTCGCGATCTTCGCTAAGGCCGGAGTATCCTCTTCCACCGGACTTAAAATCGGGATCATTGTAATAGCGGCGGTCATCCAAGGTCTGCTGCCCCTGGTGGGACACCGCCTGATCCTCGCCTTCCAACGTAAGCTCGCCTGGGCGTCCACAGTCCTTTTCATCATCATGGCGGTCCTGGTCGCCTCCAAAGTCCACCTCGGTACGATATCGAAAGGCGGGACCTGGGAGGACTTTACCTTGGCCATTGCGCTGATCGTATCCGGAGGCGGCCTGTCGTGGGCGAACACCGGAAGCGACTATTCCCGCTACCTGCCGCGGCGTAGCTCTGCAAAGCAAATCTTCGTCTACACGTCGCTCGGAGGATTCCTGCCTGCAGTGCTGCTAGAAGTGCTCGGTGCAGCGATAGCTTCCGTGGTTTCATCCGCCAGCGACCCAATAGGAGGCATTCCCAAAGCGCTGCCGAGTTGGGTTGCAATTCCCTATTTGCTCTTTGCGATCATTACCCTCTTCGCAGTCAACTCCATCGACTTGTACTCTTCCGGCCTGACCCTCCAGTCGCTCGGCATCCACATAGCCCGGTGGAAGTGCGTGGCCGTGGACAGCGTGATCTGCACAATCTTGTGCTTCCTTGTGATCTTCTCCAACTCGTTCAACAC
>JAJZAM010000168.1 GCA_021799445.1 Actinomycetes bacterium | reverse complement strand
GAGACACACGTTCGGGCGCTTCGTCGCGAAAGACGCCTACGCGAAGCACCTCCGGCGGCAGCCTCTTGACGATGTCGGCTACGGCTCCGGGCGCCACCTGGCGTTTGGAGGGGGCGAACACGAAGCCGACTGCTGTAGCTCCCAGAGCCACAGCGAGGAGCGCGTCCTCCTCCGTTGTGATCCCGCAGACCTTCACGAAGTAATCCGCTGCGCTCATGCGCCGACGGTCGCATCCCGCTGGGAGACGCTCAGCTTGCGAGCGCGCAGAGACGCCACCGCAGCCCTAGGGTCCGGTGAGGTCACGAGAGTCTCCCCTACCAGCACGGCGTCGAAGCCGGCATCAGCGAGGCGTCTCGCGTCGTCGGCGCCGGCGATACCGGACTCGGCCACTCGGACGCATCCCGGCGGGAGCGACGCTGCGACCCTTACGGCGCGAGCGGTGTCCACCTCGAAGCTGTGAAGGTCGCGCTGGTTGACGCCGATTATCTGCGCGCCGGCGGACACTGCGGCCTCGGCTTCGGTCTCGTCGTGCACCTCGACCAAGGCGTCCAGGCCGACGGTAGCCGACAGGGCCACGAGCTCGCAAAGCTCGTCCTCTCGCAGAGCTGCCGCTATCAGTAGCACAGCGTCAGCGCCCATCAGCCTGGCGTCAAGGACGTCTCCCCGGCATACCGTGAAGTCCTTGCGCAGGACCGGCAGGCTTGACGCCTCCCGGGCTGAGCGCAGATCATCTGGGGAGCCTCCGAAGAACTCCGAATCGGTCAGAACCGAAAGAGCGGCCGCTCCGCCTTCCTCGTAGGCGACAGCCAGCGTCGCAGGGTTCAAGTCGAGGGCTAGGGCCGGCTTGCTCGGGCTGCGGCGCTTCACCTCGGCGATGACAGCCAGGCGGTTCGGTCGAACCAGCGCCTCGGCGAAACGCCTAGCAGGCGCCAATGAGGCCGCTTCGCGCTGAAGCGAGTCCCAGTCGCGACGGTCAGCTTCGGCGGCGGCCCGGTGGGAGGCGAGGATGCGGTCCAGGTAGGTGGCCACGGTCCCTGAAGCCTACCCTGCGTGCGCCCGGTAGACCTCTCGTCGCCGGAGCAGCACCGGGGCGATCTTGGCCGCCCTTGTCCTCACAACAAGCCGTGCGGCCCTATGTCACAGCACCTTGACGGCCACGTCTCCTGCGGCGACCTCGGTAGGTTCTCCAGCTTTCCTATCCAGGTAGCCTAGAGCCACCCATCCCCGAGCCGCAGAGTATGCGACGCTCGTCACCCTGCCAAACCCGCCAGTGCCGTCCTTGGTGGGCGACATTCGAACCCCGGGGGCGTCGGGCTGCAGGGCGTGCAGCTCGGCTCCTACGGCGATTCGGGCCTCGGGGCGTAGCCTTACCATCCTTCGCGGGACGTGGTTGCCGCGCGAGTCGATGCGAGCGACGAGCTCCTGGCCTGTGTAGCAGCCCTTGGTGAAGCTGACGGTGAGGTCGACCAGTCCGGTCTCGGCGGGTATGGTGCGCTCGGTCAGCTCGGCGCCCATCCGGGGTTGGCCTACAGCGATCCGATCGGCTTCGAGTGTCTCCGCGGGGACCGAAGGCCAAGCGCTCAAGTCGGCGCGCATGACCCCCGGGGTGGTCTCGCCCGAGGTGCTTTGGTCCCCGGGTCCGGCCGGGTCATCCCCGGGTCCGGCTGGGCGGTTGAGGATCAGCACGTCGAGTCCGTCCAAGCCCGGCCACGGCGGGGATGCCACCAGGTGCCCGTCCACCCGCCAACCCTTCCCGCGACAAGCAAGCAGCGTCGCTTTGAGCGTCGCCAGCTCCGCCTTCGTGCGAAGCTTGAAACGCGCGAGGCGGGCCGCCACCTGTTCACCCCAAGGGGGATCCACCTCCAACACCCACTCCTCGTCGGCCACGCAGAACACCCGTAGCAGCGCGACCACCTTGCCGGATGGCTCTAACAACCAGCTCCACTTGTGCGAGCCGACAGCGACCGACTCCACATCCTGAGTCAGCTGGCCTTGCAGGAAGACCCCAGCCTGGGGCCCGCTTACTTTCACCACGTCCCGTTCGAAGGTACCCCAGTAGCGTCCCTCGCTTCGAGAGGACGTCTCGGCGTGAGCAGGGCGTCCCTGCGAGAAGCCCCCGCCGGCGGCGGGCGCTTGGATGTCAGTCATCTGTGGTTCCTGCCTGTCCGTCATCAGCGCCTTGCAGGCCAGCCCGGCGCGCCGCTGCGATACGGCGCGCCCCGGGGACAGCGGCTAGCAACGCTGCGGCCTTGTTGGAGCATTCGAGGTCCTCGTCGGCGGGGTCGCTGTCGGCGACTATGCCGGCGCCGGCTTGGACGCTTGCGGTCCCGTCGGGGCTGACGATCATAGTTCTTATCGCAATGGCCGTGTCGAGGTTTCCCGAGAAGTCGAAGTATCCGATCACTCCGGCGTAAGGGCCTCGTTTGACAGGCTCGAGCTCGTCTATCAGCTGCATTGCGCGGACCTTCGGCGCTCCCGAAACCGTGCCGGCGGGCATCGTAGCTCTAAGCACGTCCACCGGTCCGAGCCCGTCGCGTAGCGTCCCCGAGACCTGCGACGTCAGGTGCATCACGTGACTGAAGCGTTCCAGGGTCATGAGCTCGTCGACTTTTGCGGTGCCGTACTCGACGACCCGGCCGATGTCGTTGCGGGCGAGGTCCACGAGCATGACGTGCTCGGCTCGCTCCTTGGGATTCTCCGCTAGCTCGGCCGCCAGCCTGCGGTCCTGGGTGTCGTCGCGGCCCCTCCTGCGGGTGCCGGCTATCGGCCTGGACACGACGTGGCCGGACCGAAGCTGCACCAGCGGCTCAGGCGATGACCCGACCAGGGACAGCTCCGGGTGGCGCAGGAAGTACATGTATGGGCTCGGGTTCACCTGGCGCAGGGACCGGTAAAGGTCGAAAGGATCCGCCTCGAGTTCGACGTCGTAGCGCTGAGATAGCACCACCTGGAAGATGTCGCCAGCTAGGATGTGCTCTTTGGCGGCTTCGACGCTCGCCGCGAACATTTCCCTGGTCGTTCGCCTGCGGTGCGGTGGTATCTCGTCGAGACGTTCCGGTGGGGCGAGAAGGGGTTCGTCGAGCGGACGCGCCCCCCGGGCGGCCATGGCCTCAAGGCGTCTGGCCGCTTCGTCGTAGAGGAGGTCGCAGCTGTGGCGGTCGCCGCGGGCTTCGGGCGGGATTGGAACCGCCTCTATCAGCGTCACCCGCTGGCGCCAGTAGTCGTAAGCGGCGATCTGGCCGACAACCGAGAGGATCGCGTCCGGATAGCCCGTCTCGTCTGGCGGCGGCTCGCCGAGGTTCTCGACTTCGCGGACCACGTCGTAGCCGAGGTAACCGACGACTCCGCCCTGCAGCGGCGGCAGCTCCTCGACGACCGGGGAGCGCCAAGCTTCGAGGATCCCTTCGAGCGCCACGAGGACGCCCCTGTCGAGGCGGACAGTCTCGGGCAGCGAACCTTCGACGGTCAGCTTGCCTCCTCTAGCGACGATGGTCGCTGTCGGATTAACCCCTATAAAAGACCACCTTCCCAGCTGCTGGGCGTGCTCCACGGACTCGAGCAGGAACGAGCGTCCCTCACGGCTCGCAGAGGTGAGACGGGAGTACGCAGCGACCGGGGTCGTCAGATCTCCGAGCAGTTCACGCCAGACAGGAACGACGCTGAACTTCGAAGCCAGCGTAGAGAACTCTTCACGCGAGGGTCGGGTCACGCCGGCGGGGTGGGGCCGAACGCACGGTAGAAGCAGCTCCTGTTGCCGGTGTGGCACGCTCCTGCGCCCTCCTGGTCGACCAGGAACAAAAGCGTGTCACCGTCACAGTCGAAATAGGCTTCCCGAACCCACTGGCGGTCCCCGGAGGTGTCACCTTTACGCCACCTTTGCTTGCGGCTTCGGGACCAAAAGACGGTCCGGCCGCTGCTGAGCGTCTCGGCTAAAGTCTCGGCGTTCATCCAGGCGAGCATCAACACCTCACGGCTGCGGTGGTCCTGGACGATCGCAGGGACGAGGCCGTCGGAGTTGTAGACGATCGCGTCCAGCTGCTCCGCCCCGGCCAGGACCGGGAGCGGCACGCGGTGGGACTGTTGGGACGACCCGTCGATCATTCCCCCATGGTAGGGGCTGGCGGCTAAAGGTAAAGCCCCGTGCCCCCAGCGACGCGCTCAGACGCGACCGCGTGGATGTCACGCTCGCGCAGGATCAGGTAGTCCTCGCCTTGGACTTCCACTTCGTAGCGGTCCTCAGGGTTGAAGAGCACCTGATCCCCGGCTTTGATGGTCCTCACGTGAGGTCCCGTCGCGACGACCTCCGCCCAGGCGAGGCGTCGAGCTACCTGAGCTGTGGCAGGGATGAGAATCCCTGCACGGGATCTGCGCTCACCTTCGGAGCGAGGGATCTGCACTAGAACACGGTCGGTGAGCATCTCGATGCCCTGCTTGGAGGCCAGCGGCTGCCTGGGGGCTAACGCCGGCCTGTCCGCAGCGGACGCCTGCGACACCACGCCAGGGTTATGTTGATCGTGCTGGTCCTGCTCGGAGTCCATCCAACCAAGCTACCCCGCTTGCGCGTCGAGGGGACGGACCAGCACCCCAGCGGCTGTCATAGCCGCCTTAGCCTGGGCTACCGTCGCCTCGCCGAAATGGAATATCGACGCTGCGAGGACAGCGTCCGCCCCCCCGGCGAGCGCCCCTTCGACGAGGTGCCCGAGGTTGCCGACGCCTCCGCTCGCAACGACAGGGATCCCGACGGTGTCAACTACCGCCCGTGTTAGCTCGACGTCGAACCCGCTTCGAGTGCCGTCGCGGTCCATGGAGTTCAAGACGATCTCCCCGGCTCCGAGCTGTTCCACTTCGGCCGCCCAACCTATGGCGTCCCGGCCGGTCGCCTTCCGGCCCCCGTGGGTATAGACCTCGAAGCCACTCCCGCGGCGTCGCACGTCCATCCCCACGACCACGCACTGGGAGCCGAACACCGAGGCTATCTCCTCGACCAGCCCGGGGCGCCCGACCGCCGCGGAGTTGACGCTGACCTTGTCAGCTCCGACGCGCAGCAGCATCCTTGCGTCCTCCACGCTGCGCACCCCCCCACCGACAGCGAGAGGGATGAACACCCGCTCAGCAGCTCTCGCTACTACGTCGATCATGATGCTTCTCTGCGACGACGAGGCTGTTATGTCGTAGAAGACGAGCTCGTCGGCTCCTTCGTCGCTGTAGCGAGCTGCGAGCTCGACAGGGTCGCCGGCGTCGGTGAGGTTCGCAAAGTTCACGCCTTTGACGACCCGGCCGGCGTCGACGTCCAGGCAGGGAACGACCCGCACCGCTCTCACCGCGACGTCCCCTGTACCACAGCGAGAGCT
>JAJZAM010000167.1 GCA_021799445.1 Actinomycetes bacterium | reverse complement strand
CGTGCGACACTTCCCTTAGGTTTCCAGTGGCAGCGTGGCGGCGTCCCAGCTCCAGGAAGGTCATCCTGGCCTCGTGGATGGCCCTGATCAGGTTGGTCTTGGTGCGTTCCCTAAACACCAGCTGGTTGGCGGCGACGAGGGCCGCTTCGAACTGACCGGCGAGCTCCTCGTTGCCCATGCTGGCGAGCTTTGCCCTCACCTCGGCTGTGGCAGCTTCGCGTTCCCTGACACGCTGAGCCAGTCGAAGGGCCGGGCTGTCCTCGTCGGATTGGAACCTGACCCTCTCCAGGGTGGCGAGGGCGAGCTCGGGGCGGGTCTCCCACGTGTCCGCGCTCAGCTCGTACTCGTTTACCGAGCGGGAGCCGAAGTCCTCGATGAAACGCCGCCACTCGGATAGGAACTTCGAAGCGTCCTCGGATCGCGAAGCCGCAAGGCGCGCTGCTAGGCCGGCGACGCCCTGGTCGAAGAGCTCGGTCAGCTCCCGGGAGCTACGCACAAGCCGGGAGATCTCCCACATCCTGGTGCTCGGCTCTGCGGAGTCCACGTCGCCGAGCCCGGACACGAGCTTCATCGGAACGGTCGGATCCCCTATGGCTTGACCTACGGCGAAGAGGATGCCGGGCGCCACCCCGGACCCGCTCGAAGTGAGCGTGTGGCTTTCGAAGAGCTTGGCTATGAGAGCCTGCAGTTCGCGGGCTCGGCCGACAAGGGCGGCGTCGTCGAGTGAAGCGAGGTCCGGGCGGTTCGCGCGAAGGGCTTTGGTCTTGTCGCGCTCTTCGTCGATCTCAGGCCAGTTGGTGGTCGTGACGAGCCAGCCCATGTGAGCGAGGATCTTGTCGGTCAGGTCGGGGCGCTCGTCGCGGGGATCAGGCACGTACGGGGGCACGTCAGGGTGGTCGCCGAAGAAAGCCAGGTCTAGCTGCTCGACGGTGACCGCCGGGTTGCGGACCCCCTGCATGCGCACGTTCGACAGGTTGATGTACATGTAACCGCCGAAGAACCCCACCGTCTCGGGCCGGGCCATGTCGAACTCGTCCATCGAGTAGTTGCCGGTCCTGACGTAGCCGTCCCGCCACCCTTGGCAGATGCCGTTCGCCCACGTGTAGGTGGCGCTCAGCGGGCTGACCGGGGTCGGGGCTACCTCTCCGGAGTTGGCCCGGGTGTAGTGAGGCCAGCGTTCGCTCGGCGCCCAGTCGGTTATCCAGCGGTCCTTCATGTGCTCATCCCCCTGTCCCGTAGAAGCGATCCTCTAGTATCGATGCTAATCGACCGGTTAGTATGCCGTCACTTGCTCCTGGGTTCAAGCGTTCTTTACGACGTGCGCGAACCAGAAGGCATCTATAAACTGACCAGTTGATTACCACGGACAGATCCGTCATAATCATATCCAACAGCTCTACCAGGGAGGGGAGATGGGTTTTCTAGAAGGCCGTGTTGCCTGTGTGACAGGCGGCACCCGGGGCATCGGCTTCGCCATAGCTAGTGCGTTTCAGCGCGAAGGTGCCGACGTGGTGATCAACGGTCGTGATCCGGCGAAGGGTGCCCAGGCCGTCGAGGAGCTCTCACGGTCTGGTAGTGGGGGTGCTGCGGCGTTCGTCGCAGGCGACGTGAAGTTACGCTCCGACTGCGAGTCGCTCGTGGCGAGGACTGTCGAACGGTTCGGCCGGATCGACATCCTGGTGCCCAACGCGGGAGGCGGAAGTAACTATGCACCGGTGGTGGACATGACCGACGAGGCGATGGCAGAGGCCCTGGACTGGAGTTTCTGGCACACCTTTTGGACTGTCCGGGCGGCGTTGAGGCACATGATCCCCAACGGCTGGGGGCGGATCATCGCTATGAGCTCCGTGGAGGGCAAGATGGGCAAGCCGGGCATCGCCAGCTACGTCGTCGCAAAGCACGCAGTGTGCGGGCTGACCAAGTCGGTCGCCCGTGAAGTTGGCACCATGGGGATCACCGTCAACGCTCTGTGCCCCGGAGCTATCGAGACAGACGAGATGCGCGCGCAGGGGCCGTCCGCTGCCGAGTCGATGGGGATCACCTACGAGGAGCTCCTGCAGACCTTCGCCAACGAGTCGGCGATAAAGCGGCTAAACGAAGTGAAAGACGTGGCTGAAGTGGCGCTGCTCCTTGCTTCGGACGCCGGGGCGGGGATAACAGGCTCGCTTATATCCATCGACGGCGGAACGTCGCCCTACTAGAGATCGAAAGGAACGACGGATGGGCAAGCTCGAAGGCAAAGTCGCCTGCGTCACCGGCGGTACCAGGAGCATCGGCCGGGGTATCGCAGACGCTTTCTTGGCGGAAGGCGCGAGCGTCGTGGTAAATGGTCGGGACCCTGCCAAAGGGCAGCGCTGCCTGGACGAGATGGGCGCGGGGGACCGCGCCGCCTTCTTCGCAGGCGACGCCCGCAGGCAAAGCGACGTCGAAGGCCTGGTCGACTTCACAGTCGAACATTTCGGGCGTCTCGACATATGCTGCTTGAACTCGGGGGGAGTTGAAGCAACGGCCCCCGTCGCTTCCATGTCCGACGAAGAGTGGAAGCTCGAGATGGACTGGAACATAAACCACGTCTTTTGGGGCATGAGGAAATCTCTGCAGCACATGATCCCCCGCCAGGCCGGCCGTATAATCGTCACGTCGTCGGTGGAGGGCAAGCTCGGCAAGCCCGGGCTGGCCGGCTATGTGACCGGCAAGCACGCGGTCAACGGCCTGGTAAAGGCGGCCGCCAAGGAAGTCGGAACGCTTGGTATCACGGTGAACGCTCTGCTCCCGGGGATCATCGAGACCGACATCGTCCGCGAGACCGGCCCTGCGTCAGCCGCGGCGATGGGACTGGAGAGCTACGAGGCGATGATCGGCCTGTTCTGCCAGGAGTCGTCGATCAAACGACCCAACCGTGTCGAGGAGGTAGCAGCTGTTGCGGTCCTTCTGGCTTCCGATGCCGGGCGGAACATGACCGGATGTCTCTTCCCGATCGACGGGGGGACGATGCCTTACTAGCGGAAAGGTTTTTAAATTCCGCGGGCGGCAAGCGCGAGTTAGTTGGACATACAAAAGTAGGTGTGTAATACTAAAAACTCTATTTAACTGCAAGGTTGGTTAATTAGTTGACGGTCGGCTTTGACCGGTGAACCGAGGGAGGAAACTATGTTCTACCACTACCGCTCCAAGCTGACGCGGGCGTTGACCGCCGGTGTGGCTTTGGTGACGATCGGGGGAGCGCTGTCGGCGTGCAGCTCTTCTAAGACTTCGACCAGCTCGGCTACGACGGCTCCGAGCTCGTCGGCTACGACGGCCTCGGGCTCGTCGGCTACGACGGCCTCGGGAGGAGGCGCGTCGGCCGAAGTGGCCGCCGCCGAGCAGATAGTCGCTGCCGCAGAGACTGTTCCTGCGCACATACCCCAAACGACGCCTCTCACGTCGGCCCCGCCAAAGGGCAAGACTTTCGTGTTCCTGCAGTGCGAAGTGTCTCAGTGCACCGACATTGCAAAAGGCATCAAAGCGGCCACCGCGGCCGTCGGGTGGAACCTAAAGACGATAGCGTTCCAGTCGGCTAACCCGGCGACCTTGGTGTCGGCTATGCAGCAGGCGTTGCAGTACAACCCGGTTGCCGTGGCGTTCTCAGGTCTGCCGGAGGTCACCTGGCAGAGCGAGATCCCCGCATACCAAAAGGCCGGCGTGATACTGATCCCCGCTTTCATGGGACAGCTGACCACCCCATCTCCAGTCATACCCTACGACATCGGCGCCTACAACGGGACAGTGACCAGCGCCAAGCAGATCGCTGCGTGGATAACAGAGAAGTCAAACGGTAACGCCAAAGTGCTATCGGTTGGCGTGCCTTCCTTCCCCCTGCTCGCCACCTACACGACGGCTTTCGCCTCAGCGCTCGGCAAGGACTGCTCGGCGTGCAGCATCACCAACGTCAACGCCACTATCCCACAGGTCGACGCCGGCCAAGTCAACTCGCTGATCGTTTCCGCCCTGCAGAAGGATCCGTCGATCAAGTACGTGACCGTAGTGGACGGGGCGTTCGTGGACGGCCTGCCGTCCGCGTTAGCAGCCGCTGGACTGACAGGCAAAGTGCAGATCACAGGTATCGGCGCCGACGTGTCGAACGAGACGAACATCCTCCAAGGGGGTGACTTCAAAGCCTTCACGGCCCTGGCGACTATCGACTCGGGATGGCTGATGGTCGACGCTGCGCTGCGTCACGTCGAAGGTATGCCCGTGACCGGGAGCAACGATGGCGGCCTGCCGGGCATGCTCCTCACGAAGAACTCGATGACCAAGTACCACATCCCTGCTGCGAACTCGTTCAACTTCCCAGCGGACTACGCGCAGCAGTTCATGTCACTGTGGCACGTGGGTTGACCGAGGAGGCACGCAGCGGGTTCCCCACCCGCTGCGTGCTGTCGGTCGAGGGCCTGTCGAAGTCCTTTGCCGGGTCCCGGGCGTTGGACGGCTTTGACGTGCAGGTCAAAGCCGGGGAGATTCATGCGTTGCTGGGGGAGAACGGATCAGGCAAGTCAACCTTCATAAAGATCCTCTCCGGCTACCACCAGCCCGACACTGGCGGCAAGGTCATGATCGACTCGCACCCACTGGAGTTCGGGTCGGCCGAGTCGTCGTTTAATCTCGGATGCCGCTTCGTGCACCAAGATCTGGCTCTTGTCCCAACGCTGTCGGTACTGGACAACCTGTCACTCAACAGCGGGTTTCCGACCCGCTGGGGCACGGTCAAGTCGGCTGAGTCTCGACGTCTCGCCCAGGCCGACCTGGCACGAGTCGGCCTGGAGGTCGACCCCGCTACACCGGTGTCGCTCCTGTCGCCCTCCCAGAAAACTGGGGTGGCGGTGGCCCGCGCTCTTCGCCAGCTCGGCCGGGACGCCCACGAAGTGAAGCTCCTGGTGCTCGACGAGCCGACAGCTACCCTTCCCGAGAGCGAAGTGGAGCACCTCCTCGACGTTGTCCGCCGTGTAGCGGCTCGCGACATCGGAGTCTTGTATGTGACGCACCGCCTGGACGAGGTGTTCGAGCTGGCGGACAACGCAACGGTGCTTCGCGACGGCCACAAGGTGGCAACCCGCCCTGTGGCGTCGCTGGACCGTCACACGCTCGTGACGCTCCTCGTCGGCAGCGAACTAGACGAAGTGCGGCGGGCTTCGTCGGCGATGCGCCTCGCGGGCGGGGATGCCGTGCTGAAAGTGGATCGGCTGTGCTCGGCGCCTTTGGACGAGGTTTCCTTCGAGGTTCGCTCCGGCGAGGTCGTAGGGGTTGCCGGCATCACCGGGTCGGGACGTGACGTGCTTCTCGGTGCGATTTTCGGAGCGGTGGAACGTGAGGGTGGCACGGTAACCGT
>JAJZAM010000166.1 GCA_021799445.1 Actinomycetes bacterium | reverse complement strand
GGCCGCGCTCGCCCTGCTCGTAAGCACCGCCGTCAACATCGTGAACAGTCCGGTGTTGGCGGCGGCGAGTCCGCGCGCCGTCCCGCTGTGGCAAACGATCTCCGTTCCGGGCCGGCTGCACCCCGGGACCATGCTGCTCCTCACGGATGGAGCCGTGATGGTGCAGGACCAGGGTCCATCGAATTCCGGAGCACCTGGCTGGTGGCTCCTCACGCCCAACAGCATGGATAGCTACGTGGACGGCTCATGGCGCCAGATCGCCTCCTTGCCCACTGGCTACGGCCCAATCAGCTTCGCGTCGGCCGTGCTACCGGACGGGCGGGACATCATCGAAGGCGGCGAGGACAACCTGGGTCACACAGGCGCACTCACGAACCTCGGGGCCGTCTACCAGCCGCTCACGAACCACTGGACGAGCGTCGAACCGCCGGTCGGAGCGACATGGGGCACGATCGGGGACGCGCCGTCCGTCGTCCTCGCCAATGGCACCTTCATGCTCGGGGGATCTGGCAACTACACGAACAAGAGCCAGGCGTTGCTCGACCCCTCGACGCTCACCTGGACCAAAACCGGAACGGGCCAGGTGGACAACAACGAAGAAGAAGGCTTCACGCTGCTCCCGATCGACAAGGTGCTGGCTGTCGGCCTCAGGCGAGGTGTCACACCCGACCCCGGATATGCGGAAGTGTACGACCCCACCTCGGGGACCTGGTCCGAAGCCGGTACGTTTCCAGTTCCGGTCGTCACATCCGGCGGGGACGAGATCGGACCGCAGGTGCTGCTTCCCAACGGCACCGTCCTCGTCGTCGGCGACACCGGACAGAACGCCGTCTTCGACGTGGCCACCGGTGGGTGGTCGGGAGCCCCGAGCTTTCCCGTGATCAACGGCCAGCAGATCCACGTCGCTGATGGCCCTGCGGCCGTCCTCCCCGACGGCGACGTGCTGATCGACGCGAGCCCCGGGCTCTATCACACCCCCTCGTACTTCTTCGTGTTCAACGGAAGCACCGTGACCCGAGTGCAAGGCCCTCCGTACGCGGCGTCCTTGGAGTCGAACTGGGGCTACATGCTGGTGTTGCCGACGGGTCAGGTCCTCTTCAACGACCGTGTTGGCCAGATGGAGGTCTACAACGGCGGCGGAGCTCCGAACGCCAGCTGGATGCCGGTGATCAGCAGAGTGCCGCGCGATCTCGCGCCGGCGGTACCTACTCGATCTCCGGCCGGCAGCTCAACGGCGTCACCGAAGGTGCCTCCTACGGCGCGACTACCAGAGCGCGACCGATTACCTGCTCGTCCGCCTTACGTATTCCAGAACCCGGCGTGTCGTCTATGCCCGGACCTTCGACATGTCGTCGATGGCGGTCACGCCTGGCCTGCCTTCCCACACCCGCTTCCAGGTGCCGAAGGGAGCGCCGGCAGGAGCGGCAACGGTCGTCGTGGTCGCGAACGGGATCGCCTCGACCCCCTTGCCGGTCACGGTCAGATGACGGTGGGGTCGAGCGCGTCGCGCGCACCTTCACGTGCGCGAGGCCGGACATTCCGCTCCGGTTGAGCTGTCACGGTCGACCGGCGGGCAGGCACACCCGCTGTCATCACGGCCTCAGGCGTGGCTCCCCTGCTCCCGGGACTCGATCAGCTTCGAAAGACTCGGGAGCGCGTGCGCCAGTGCAGCGCGATCGACGTCGCACAATGCCCCGAGATAACGCTCCAGCACCTGGGCCCGGGCGTCGGTGATGGCGGCCAGGGCTCGGTGGCCCTGATCCGTGAGCTCGACCATGACGGCGCGGCGGTCCGAGGCGTCCGCCCGCCGTCGGACCCACCCCTGCTCCTCCATCAGGTTGACGAGGCCGGTGCAGGTGGGTTGACGCACCCTTTCTCGGGTGGCGAGATCGGTCACCCGTTGCGGCCCTTGATCCCGCAGCGTGGCCAGGGCCGAGGCCTGGGTCAGAGTCATCCCTTCGGGAAGGATCGCCACTCGAAGGAACGAGTAGATGCGCGTGAGAACCGCGCCGAGCTCCACGGCCAGGTCACTGTCCACCCGCGCCCTTTCCACCCCCTCCCCGGGCAAGTCCATTGGCAGACTATATAGTCTGCAGATCTGATTGCGGTGGGCAGGGCAAGGACCCTGGCCGATCGGGTCAGTCCGGAAAGACTGGGTGCGATGCGAGGCGAGATGTCGGAGGCACAAAGGGAGCGCTCTCTCACTTTCCGCGTGGTGCGGGGCGGTGGGTCTGCCGTGACGGGTACAGAGGCCGAAGTCAGTGAGCACCGAGCGATCGACCGATGACCCATGGTCGACTGACGACGCCAGTGGCAGCGGCCTCCAACGAGCCCCGCAACGACCGCTACAAGTGGGTGGCTCTGTCGAACACGACGCTCGGCATCTTGATGGTGACGATCAATCAGTCCATCTTGCTGATCTCGCTGCCCGACATCTTCCGGGGCATCGCCCTGCAGCCGCTCGCGCCGGGAAATACGTCGTATTTCCTCTGGGTCTTCATGGGCTTCCTGCTGGTTACGGCGGTGCTCGTCGTGAGCCTGGGACGGGTGGGGGACATGTACGGACGGGTCCGCATGTACAACTTGGGCTTTGCGATCTTCACGGTGTTCTCGATCCTGCTTTCCGTCACGTTCATGACTGGGAGTGGCGGTGCACTCTGGATCATCCTCATGCGCGTCGGCCAGGGGGTAGGGGGTGCCTTCCTCTTCGCGAACTCGAGCGCCATCCTGACTGACGCTTTCCCTTCGAACGAGCGGGGGAAGGCCATGGGCATCAACGGCGTCGCCCTTGTCACCGGCTCGTTCGTCGGACTCGTCCTCGGCGGCGTGCTGGCTCCGATCGAATGGCGCCTCGTCTTCTTGGTCTCCGTCCCCTTTGGTCTTTTCGGGACGGTATGGGCGTATCTCAAGCTCGAGGACACCGGTGTGCGCCAGCGTTCCACGATCGACTGGTGGGGCAACGCGACCTTCGCTGTCGGCCTCATCTCTGTCCTCGTCGGGATCGTCTACGGCCTGCTTCCCTACGGCGGTCACACCATGGGCTGGACCAGCCCGTTCGTGCTCAGCACGGTCTTGGGTGGTCTGGCGGTCCTGGCCGTGTTCGTCGTCTTCGAGCGCAAGGTCGCCAATCCGATGTTCCATCTCGAGCTGTTCGGGGTGCGACCGTACGCTGCCGGAGTCCTCGCCTCGTTCCTCTCCGCAGTCGGTCGAGGCGGCGTGCAGTTCATGCTCATCATCTGGCTCCAGGGCATCTGGCTGCCCGAGCACGGGTACAGCTTCGCAAGGACGCCACTCTGGGCGGGCATCGCCATGGTGCCCCTGACTGTGGGTTTTCTCGTCTCGGGCCCGCTCTCCGGAATCTTGGCCGACCACTACGGCGCGCGCTGGATCGCTACGATCGGGCTGAGCGGGTCAGCGCTGGCGTTCGTGCTCCTCGAACTGCTGCCGATGAACTTCGATTACGTCGACTTCGCTGCGATCGTCTTCGTCTTTTCGGTCTTCGCGGGCATGTTCTTCACGCCGAACCAGACGGCGGTGATGAACAGCCTTCCGCCGAGCCAGCGCGGCGCCGGTGCCGGCATGAACGGCACCTTCATGAATTCGGCCTCGGTCCTTTCCATCGGCCTCTTCTTCACGATCGTCACTCTGGGCCTGGCGTCCTCGCTGCCCGGACAGCTGGAGCATGGGCTCCTCGCTGAAGGAGTGCCGGCGATCGAGGCCGTCAAGTTTTCCCACCTGCCGCCCATCGGTGCGCTCTTTGCTGCGTTCTTGGGTTACAGCCCGATCAAGACTGAGCTGCCCCACCAGGTGCTGGCTTCGCTCGGGGCGGCTCGTGCGAGCTATCTGACCGGTCGCTCGTTCTTTCCTCGCCTGATCGCCTCCTCGTTCCAGGACGGACTGCGGCTGGCCTTCGACTTCGGTGCTGGATTGGCGTTGATGGCGGCCATCGCGTCGTGGGTGCGAGGAGGCAAGTACATCCACGCCGAAGAGCCACTCCTCGAGGAGGTCGAGATCGGCCTGCTCGAGGTGGGCGAAGTGGCAGCGGCCGAGATAGGTGCCGGCTATCTGGGCACTCCGGATCTCGACGATCTGACGCGCCCGTAGCGGTGCGCTCGGACCGTCAGGAGGGTGGCAATGTTGCGCGGCCATGGTCGATGCGGTGGTCGGGACCGGCGTCGATCCGGTGACCTCGCGCTTTTCAGGCGCGCGCTCTGCCAACTGAGCTACCCGACCGCGGGCGACAGGGTATCCGCCGGCGAGGACGTCCTCGGGGGCGGTCCCTGTGCGCGGACCTGACGGGATTTGAACCCGCGACCTCCGGCTTGACAGGCCGGCGTGCACTCCGAGCTGCACCACAGGTCCTCGAAAGGCGAAGCCTCACTATAGGCGAGCACCGCTCCGCGTCCTCGCGGCGAGCTTTGCTCCGCGCCCAGCGGGACACGACCTCCACGTCGGCGGACGGTCCGGCTGCGGAGAAGGTGCCCGTGCAGGCATGCCGTGGCCGATGGATCACCCGTGACGACGACGGGGACCGGATCCGCGCCTACCAATTTCCGTGGGGAACGAACAGCGTCTCTTGCGGGTCCGTCAGGGGCGTGCGCACGCTGGCGACGGATGTGCTCCACGGTCGTAGCCGGATCTGGGACTCGGGCAACCTCGGGCACTGGGCGAGCCTGGATCCCCGGCGTCCCTCGAAATTCGCCGTGTTCGCCTTGGCGGCCCTCGGCCACGCCCGGCCACGGACCGGCAGCTCCGGGCACCGGGAGCCGGGCAGGAGGCAAGCGTTTCGACGCCGAAATGGTGGCTCGCGTCACGCGTGCGCCGTGCTCTTTCGAGGACAGCTCCAAAGGTGGCGTGGCGTGCCCCCAACGGGAGCCGGGCCAGTCCTCCGACGGGTGCGACTGACGCGGACGCTTGATTTGTCGCGCAGGCAACCCTTGTGACACCTTGATTTTCCTGACGAAGAGGTTCATAGTCGCGCCCGCGACGGCCCTCTGGGTCGCCAAGTGGGTATTGGCCGGGGGAGGGGGAGGTCGCCTTCGGTGATCCGCCGGCACCGCCTTGTGACTGGATTGATAGTAGTGGCTGCCGTATGCGCTGGGGGCGGGTACGCGGCGAGCGCAGAGTTGGGGACCGGGACGCCCACAAAGCTCGGGTACCTGCAGCAGAATCCGACAACTACCACGGGTACGACACAGGCCATAACTGGACCGCCGCCAACCGTCGCAGACCCGTGGCTTGCGTACGAGGATGTCCCACTCGACGTGGAACTTGGGTGACGGTCCCGAGCAGCTGATCTATGCAGCCACCTCCTCTCCGGCAGAGTAGTCGGCGGGTGTGACACCCATACCGACGTGCTCATCGAGTGCAGCGCGGAGCGCCTTCAGGTG
>JAJZAM010000165.1 GCA_021799445.1 Actinomycetes bacterium | reverse complement strand
GGAGGATCCCGAACTGCCCGGCCGTGGCGCGCTGGAACGCGAACGGCGAGAGCGCGTAGAGGAGGCCCGCGCCGAGGCGGGCGGGGAGGTCGCCGGCGACGAGGCGGCTCGCCGACCAGGTGGCGAGCGGGATGAGCGCAGCGGGCACCAGCCAGGAGCCGAGGGCGCCCGAGACGTGGACAAGCAAGGCGAGCAGGAGTCCAAGAGGCAGCGCTGCTACGAGGCCCCCCCCTAGACCGTAGGCGGAGGGGGGGAGAAGGGCCTGGTGGGGTCCACTGGACCAGTCCAGCAGGAGTAACCAGCCGCCGTGCCGAAGAGCAGGACCCAGGAGAACGACCAAGGAAAGAGTCGCGCCGATGGCCACGGGTAGGGCCGCTAGCAACCGGCCGTGCCCTCCGGGACGGCTGCGCTTCACCTCACCTGCCATCACCCTTCCGGGGAGTGGCCCTTCCGAACGGCGGCCGAACACTCGCCTCTCGGACGAGCCGTCTCTCACAGAGGACAGCGTTACCACTAGACGTGACCTCAGCCCCCACGGACTCACGCACGAGTGCGGACCGGACTGGATGGAGTGAGGCGGGCGAACCCGTCTACCGTCCCCCGCACGAGACTCCCCACTACCCGCAACTTGAGCCTCAGATCCCCCTCACTCCCAAAGGTGCGGAGTGCGACGGCCAGCAGCCAACCGGGGACGCCGAGCCCGAGGAGGGTTAGCCTTTCGGGTTGCTTCGCGTAGAGTCGAAAGAAACGGACACGCGCGGCTGCGGTATCGCGGAGCCGTTGACTCCCGCCGTGGAGCGCGACGCGTAGCATTTCCCCCTGCCCCGTCTGGGGCGCGTTGCGTTGAAGGTGTCGGACAGCGGAGGTCCCGACGACGTGCACCGCTCCGAAGCCAGCCAGCCTGAATCTCTTGAAAAACTCCGCCTCAGAGAAGTGCATCGGGAAGCGAGCATGATCAAATCCATGTAGGGCCTCGAGAGCCTCCCTTCGAACGGCGAAGCAGTTCGGAAACTCAAGTGAGTTCTGGGGGATATCGGCATCTTCCCGAAGCCTGCCTGCGCAGAGGAACCTGGTGTGCCCTAACCAGCGGCCGCGTTCAACCCCGGCGCACCAGATCACGTCGCTAGTACCCAGAATCGCGACGGGAGCGGCGGCCCACGTCCCAGGATCGCTAAAGGCTCGACGCAGATGGGCGATCGTCGCAGCCTCGAAGACATTATCGTCATCAACAAAAACGCAGATATCCGTCGACAGTTCACGCCACCCAATATCCCGTGCGAAGGCCATATTCAAGCCGGCGCCTGCCTCAATCGCGCGGACACGCACAGGAGCTTGAGCGAGCTCCTTCTGAAGGGGGGTGGACGAGGAATTGTTCACGATCACAATGTCGTCAGGCAGTTCAGATGAGACCACGAGGGAGGTGAGCAGCCGTATACAGTTCGCCCAATCAGCAACGGTCGTGATCACCACTCCGATCGACTTTCTCGACGCGCTCATGAGACAATCCTACCCCTTGTATAGAAGCTTATGCTGACGGCCGTTACTGTGCCAGCCGTCTGTTCCAGATGACTGAAATCCCCGGCAGTGTTTTCGCCCCGAATACGTTCAATATCCGCTCAGAGGGGCACGGTCCATCGCTCACCGTAGGGTGTAGGCCTGTCTAAAGCAACGAAAGAGCACATAGCCGAGAGCAAGCAAGCCCAACCAGGTGGCGACATCGGTCAGCCAGAAGATAGGTGTCATTCTCGGAAGTTCGGGTGATGTCGGCCAGCGGGCCACGAGTCTCAGCGTGGAACATTGTCCAATCTCGCACAGCGCCGAGGGGACTCGAATCCCGGAGACTGCCTTCGCCAGAGGCCAGTGCCCCAGATAAATCGACCCAGCCGACATTGAGAAACTTGCGGTAGTGCGCGGCTGATCTCCCGAACTCTTCAGAAATCCAGAACTACTGTCGATAATTTCGAACGGAGTGCCGCTCCTACTTCCGTTGACAGCTAGACCTTTCAGAGGATGACCTTTAGGGGAGGCAATAGATACCAATCCACCTCTCAGAACCTGGGTTGGTATACGGTAGCTAACTCTCCACCAGTTCACTAGAATACGTGAGATAGAGCTGGCTTTGATGACAGCCCCAGACATCCTCAATACAGGCCACAACCGTTCAGACGTGATCGGTAGAACAGTGTCAGAACGGACAAGAAGCTGCAGATCTACGGCGGTAGTATCGATGTACCTAGATCCGACTGGTATATGAGGAGCACGGAACGAGGTCAGGGCCGCTCCGACGTGACGTTGTGAGTAGAGCGGGCGCGGCGAGAGAGCAAGCGAGACATAGGCGGGAGAGTTCCCGCTCGAGACGGACTGGGCAAGCGATCTCGCGACGGTTGCGCGCAGGCCAGGTGGGTCAGTCGTAGCAGTAACGGAGGTGCGAAGGTCCTCCGGGTTCACAAGAAATGGATAATCGAAGAGATGGCTGGGAGAGGGGGAAAGGAGCGCGATGAGTGCTGCCGGCTGATCTGCCTGTAGGAAGATGGTGAAGCTGAGCACGGCCGCGAGGGTCAAGGCGAGCGCGGTGCCTGGTGCGGGCAAGTGTCGGTTATCCGGCTGAGATGCGGTGCCTTGGGAGCTCGGGCGTGCAACGACATACGCAGCTACGGCTACGCTACCTATCGAGGCGAGCGCGCCGAGTAGTACATAGCCAGAATAGCTGACGGGATAGGTCGGCCAAACGCTGGTTCCGTATGCGCCTAGTGTTGGGATCAGGTCTAGGAGGAACTGATGCCATGAGAAGTGGAGAAACCATGAGAAGAGGGCGGCCACGGGGATACCGAGTGCAACAATCGGCGATCGGAGCTCCCCAACCGCGATGAGCAGCAGAAGTCCGAGCTGGAGCAGAAGTCCGAACTGGGGAAGAGAGAGCGGGTCGAGCACTACGACGAGGAGAAGGAGGCAAGCCAGAGCGACGACGCCGGCGCGGAACGGGTCGTCGTGTCGGTAGCGGCGGACAACGAGTAGGAGAGTTAGGGCCGCCATGCCCAGAAATACGACCGGCCAGAGGGGTTCGAGCCGGGAGGCACCGAAGAGTACGGAGAGGGGAAACCAGAGCGAGCGGGACTTTGTCGGTGCGGCCGCTCCTCCCGCCTGGGTCGCAGTCAGCCCCAGGAGAAGCAGCCGGCGGGCCGTGCTGCTGAGCAAAGTTGGCCCGAACTGAAGAAGGAGTGCTGCGAGAAAGGACCCTCCACTGACTAGGAACGCCTTTGCGGCGGCCGCCCCCGGTTTCAAGACCAAGGCAAGAAGTGGAAGTGCCAAGCACACCGCGGGCAGGTACTCGTATCCAGTGCCTAAGCCGACAAGGATCCCGAAGAGGACGGGTCGCTTCAGCTGCCATGCGCGGATCGAGCCGGCGATGAAGAGAGCGGTCATGGGCTCGATCTGGGGCTGTCCCGCGGCGACCCAGAGAGTTACCGGGCTGAGAAGCCAGAGGAGGTGCGGGCTGGGGGAATGTGACCCTGCGGAACGTGTAATGTCGCGAAGCAGGACAGCGGTAGTGGCCGCTGCGGCGACGAAGAGTAGCTTTGGGCCAAGATGGAGTGCTGCAACGGCTCCGAGGCCGAGAGAGTGTAGGCCCGAGGCGAGCAGTAGGTCTAGCGTCTCCTGGAGCGCATAAACCACACCGAACTTCCAGTTTGTGAGAACGCTTACGCCGAACTCGAGCCAATGCTGAGGGCTGGCATAGAGCAGAGTCAGGTCGAAGCTCTCCGCCGTGGTCGGCGCGATCAACAGGGCAAGTACAAGGAAGAGAGCGAGAACGACTTGATCACGAGACGGGGAAGGGGCGAGCCTCATGAGACGAGCCGGATGCCGTCGCCCGAGCATCCGGCTTCGCCTGCCTCTCACCGACGAGGGTGAACCCGTTGCGGGCAGGCAATCGGATGTCACACCCGGGAGCGGGGAGGCTGCGGGATCAGCCATCTAAGGTCTCGGCCTCGGGCCCGCCCGGCCCTCCCCCGGACGACGGAGGGAGGGCCTGTGCTGGCTGGGACCCGACTGCCCCTGTCGCGGGCGGCGGAAGGGCGGACCCGGGGCGGCAGGGCGAGTCCCCCGGCGACTTGCGGAGGAGGGTAGCAGTCGCCGCGATGGCTTCCCCAGCTTTCAGGGCGAGGAGCCCTATCCCGCGGGAGGAAGCCAGCGCGCTTGGTCGTAGCCAGGGACGGCGGAGTGCCTCACTCGCAGTCGAGAGGCCGTGCTTTGCAACGTAGCGGCGGAACCCGGGAGCGTAGTAGGCCTTCTTCTTGCAGGCCGCGACATACTCAACGGCACCCTCATCGTGCACGATGGCCGCAGCGATCCGGGTGATCGGAGCAATGGCGCGTGCTGCGATGGTGAGATCCCAGTCCTCGGCGCCCGTAAGGGTCTCATCGAACCCTCCAGTTGCCTCGAAGACCTCCCAGCGGAAGAACCTCGCGGCCTCGATGGCGTCTGAACCCACGTAGAAGGAACGCTCGTAAGCCCGGACGGAGGCCCAGTATCCGGCTCCAATGGTGTGTTCGGGGACGATCACAGCGCCCGCTCCCGCGTCGAGGGCGGCCACCACCTCGGCGACGACATCTGGTTCGAGGTACATGTCGGCGTCGATGAAGCCGATCACCGGTGCCGGGTGGGCTCTTGCGCCGAGATTGCGTTGCGCAGAGCGCTCGGGTCCGGCGGTGAGTACCCTATCGGCGTCGCGGGCCGCGATCGCGTCCGTCCCGTCCGCGGAGAAGTTGTCCACGACGACGACCAGGCAAGGGTGAGTCTGATTACGAAGCGAGGCGAGGCACGCCCGCAGCGTGCGTGCTGCGTTCTTGGTCGGAACCACCACCGTCACCGCTGGTAGGGCGTCTTCGTCGGCCTGGATCGCAGTCCGGCTCGAGATTCCGCTCATGCGCTGCTTGCCGGGTGAGGAAGTTCCCCCTGTAGAAGCTCTTGGCTCACTGCCGTCCGGGGAGTCCAAGTCTCCACGCAAGTGACGCCGTATGTGGGTCGGGGCGAGGCGCTGGCTGGCTGCGACTCGAGGCGCTGCTCAGCCTGGTCGACACTCGGGGAGCTAACCCGAGGGCGTGCCCAGGCTGTCATTCCCCCTGCCACGTGGGTGCCTTCATCGAGGAGCGCTGCGGCCACTTGGCCCCACCCCTGCACCCCCCCCGCCTCCACCTCTGGTGGCCTCTCCATCCACCCCGGCAGCAGCGCCGCCGCCCGCTCGGCGAGCGCAGCAGGGTTCGGCGGCACCAGCACCCCCCCCGACGCCCGGACGGAGTCCCGCAGCCCCGGCACGTCGTAGGCGATGGTCGGCGTGCCGACGGCAGCGGCCTCGGTCACCACGAGCCCCCAGCCCTCCCGGACGGAGGTGGCGACGACTGCGTGGGCCCGGGCGAGGAGGCGCAGCTTCT
>JAJZAM010000164.1 GCA_021799445.1 Actinomycetes bacterium | reverse complement strand
AGCGGAGCATACCCGGGCTCTATTTTCCATCCCTTTCATCCCGGACCATTGTTTACAAGGGCATGCTTACCGCGCCGCAAGTGCGTCCCTTTTTTCCCGACCTGTCAGACGAGCGCGTCGAAAGTGCGCTTGCGCTGGTGCACAGCCGTTTCTCTACCAACACCTTCCCGAGCTGGCCTCTAGCCCACCCGTACCGCTACATCGCCCATAACGGCGAGATAAATACGCTCGCCGGCAACCGTAACTGGATGCGCGCTCGCGAAGCGCTGTTGTCGAGCGACCTGATCCCAGGCGACTTGGAGCAGATATTCCCGATAATCACGCCCGGGGCTAGCGACTCGGCGAGCTTCGACGAAGTCCTTGAGCTTTTGCACATGGCGGGGAGACCTCTTCCTCACGCGGTGCTCATG
This sequence comes from Actinomycetes bacterium, assembly GCA_021799445.1. Taxonomy (GTDB): domain Bacteria; phylum Actinomycetota; class Acidimicrobiia; order Acidimicrobiales; family Palsa-688; genus JAJZAM01. The sequence goes on along the minus strand of JAJZAM010000164.1, from coordinate 5,032 downwards.
ATGATCCCTGAAGCCTGGGAGAACCACCGCAGCATGGACCCTGCGAGAAGGGCGTTCTACCAGTTCCACGCTGCTCTCATGGAACCCTGGGACGGTCCCGCGTCGATCGCGTTCACCGACGGCACTGTCATAGGAGCAGTGCTCGACCGTAACGGCCTTCGCCCGTCGCGCTACTGGGTCACCGACGACGGACTAGTGGTCATGGCGTCCGAGGTCGGAGTGCTCGACATCGAGGCGTCGAAAGTCGTCCAACGCGGCCGGCTCCAGCCTGGGCGGATGTTCCTAGTCGACACGTCCAAGGGCCGTATCGTCGCTGACGAGGAGATCAAAGCGCAACTCGCCGCCGAGAACCCCTACGGACGCTGGCTTGAAGAGAACCAGATCTTCTTCGACGACCTCCCTCCACGTTTCACGCTCACCCCGCAACACTCATCGATCGTCACTCACCAGCGTCTGTTCGGCTACACGCTCGAAGATCTCGACACTCTAATCGGACCGATGTGCTCCACCGGGTACGAGCCGGTCGGCTCGATGGGCACAGACACGCCCATAGCCGCCCTTTCGGACCGTCCCCGCCTCCTCTACGACTACTTCAGTCAGCTGTTCGCCCAGGTGACCAACCCTCCGCTCGACGCCATTCGCGAGGAGCTAGTCACCTCGCTTGCGACTTCGATAGGCCCGGAGCGAAACCTCCTCGCTCCCGAGCCGGCGAGCTGCCGTCAGATAGTCATTCCAGCGCCGATCCTCACCAACGAGGACCTCGCGAAGCTGCTCTACATAGACGAGGACGGCCTCGTTGAAGGTTGGAGGACTTTCGCCATCGACGGCCTGTTCGACGCAAAGGCGGAGGACCCCGGACGAGCCCTCGAAGCGAGCTTGGAGCGGATCTGCGCCAAGGTCAGCGAGGCGATACGCGACGGTGCCACGATCATCGTCTTGTCGGACAGACACGCAAGCGCGCAGTTGGCACCGATCCCCGCCCTGCTCCTCGTAAGTGCCGTCCACCACCATCTAATCGACGAGAAAACCCGCACCCGGGTGGGTCTTGTCGTTGAGACTGGAGAAGCCCGGGAGGTTCACCACATGGCCCTCCTGCTCGGATACGGCGCCGCAGCGATAAACCCCTACCTAGCCCTTGACACGGTTACCGATCTCGTCGCCTCCGGCGACGTCAAAGGTGTCACACCCCGCCAGGCGACTCGTAACTACATAAAAGCGACCAGCAAGGGAATCTTGAAGGTGATGTCCAAGATGGGCATCTCGACGGTCGCGTCCTATACCGGCGCCCAGGTCTTCGAGGCGATAGGACTAGCCAGCCACATGGTGGACCGTTACTTCACCGGGACGGTGAGCAGGATCGAAGGTGTCGGTCTCGGGGAGATCGCAAGCGAGGTGCTCGCCCGGCACCGCATCGCCTGGCCGGACCGTCCGAGCGAACTAGCTCACAGGGATCTCGACGTGGGCGGCGAGTACCAGTGGCGACGGGAAGGCGAATACCACCTGTTCAACCCGAAGACCGTTCAACTCCTACAGCACTCGACCCGGTCGGGTCGCTACGACATCTTCAAAAGCTACACCAAAGCCGTTGACGGCCAATCCAGTCGCCTTGCGACCCTTCGGGGCCTGCTCAGACTTCGCGACGCTGCCGAGACCGGACGTTCGCCGGTGCCCCTGGACGAGGTCGAACCGGTCAGCGAAATCGTGAAGCGCTTCAGCACCGGCGCCATGTCCTACGGTTCGATATCCGCCGAAGCCCACGAGACTCTCGCGATCGCCATGAACCGCATCGGCGCACGCTCCAACACCGGCGAGGGCGGCGAGGACCCCGAGCGTTTCACCCCGGACCCCAACGGTGACCTTCGTCGCAGCGCCATCAAGCAGGTGGCCTCCGGCCGTTTCGGGGTGACCAGCGAGTACCTCGTCAACGCCGACGACATCCAGATAAAGATGGCCCAGGGAGCCAAGCCGGGCGAAGGCGGCCAACTGCCGGGACACAAGGTGTACCCGTGGATAGCCCGAACCCGCTACTCCACTCCAGGGGTGGGCTTGATCTCACCGCCTCCGCATCACGACATCTACTCGATCGAGGATCTCGCGCAGCTCATCTTCGATCTTAAGAATGCGAATGACCGGGCTCGCATACACGTCAAGCTGGTCGCCGAGGTAGGAGTGGGTACGGTCGCTGCAGGGGTGGCCAAAGCCCACGCTGACGTTGTCCTCATCTCGGGCCACGACGGGGGAACTGGCGCGTCGCCGCTCACATCCCTCAAGCACGCCGGCGCCCCGTGGGAGTTAGGCCTTGCCGAGACGCAGCAGACGTTGATGGCTAACAGGCTACGTGACAGGATCGTGGTGCAAGTCGACGGTCAGCTCAAAACCGGCCGGGACGTCGTCATCGCTGCTCTACTCGGAGCCGAAGAGTTCGGTTTCGCCAGCGCTCCGCTCGTGGTCAGCGGCTGCATCATGATGCGAGTGTGCCACCTCGACACCTGCCCGGTCGGCATCGCCACTCAGAACCCAGAGCTGCGAAAGCGCTTCAGCGGCAGACCGGAGTTCGTGGTCAACTTCTTCGAGTACATCGCCGAGGAGATCCGAGAGTATCTCGCCGCTCTGGGCTTTAGAAGCCTAGACGAGGTGATCGGACGCGTCGACCTCCTCGACGCTACGAAAGCCGTCGAGCACTGGAAGGCGAAAGGTCTGGATCTGACGCCTATCCTCGCCATCCCGGCGTCGAACGCCGACGAGCCGAGACGCCACGTCGTCGACCAGGACCACGGTCTGGCCGACGTGTTGGACCGCGAGCTGATACAAGCCTGCCGCAGGGCCATCGATCACGCAGAGCCGGTAGTGCTCGAACGGCGGGTTCGTAACGCCAACCGGACGGTCGGCGCTCTTCTCGGCTCCGAGATCACACGCCGTTACGGTTCGGCGGGTCTTCCCGACTCCACCATCGACATCACTTTCACCGGTTCAGCCGGCCAAAGCTTCGGAGCCTTCGTGCCCAAAGGGGTGACACTGCGGCTCTACGGGGACGCCAACGACTACTTGGCCAAGGGGCTGTCCGGTGGACGTATCGTCGTCGCCCCGTCGCCTGAGTCGCCGCCCGGTTTCAAAGCGGAGGAGCAGGTGATCGCCGGCAACGTGATCCTCTACGGGGCTACTTCCGGTGAAGTGTACATAAGAGGGGTTGTCGGCGAGCGGTTCTGCGTTCGCAACTCCGGGGCGCAGGCAGTCGTGGAAGGAGTCGGGGACCACGGCTGCGAGTACATGACCGGCGGGAAGGTCGTTGTCCTCGGTCGGACGGGCCGGAACTTCGGAGCAGGCATGTCGGGAGGCGTCGCCTACGTCTGGGATCCGTCCGGGGACTTCGGCGGTGACCTCAACGGCGAGCTGGTCGATCTGGAGGACTGCGACCCCGACGACCTGACCTGGGTACATGGCGCCCTTGAGAGGCACGTCGCCTACACCGGTTCGACTGTTGCGGCCACCTTGCTGTCACGTTGGGCGAGAGCGTCCGACGAGTTTGCCAAGGTCATGCCGCGCGACTACCGAAGGGTGCTGGAAGCCCAGAGAGCTGCGGAAGAATCCGGCGAGCAAGTCGAGACTGCGGTCATGGCGGCGTCGCATGGGTAAACCGACAGGCTTCATGGAGTTCCAGCGGGAGCTGCCGGACCGCCGCCCGGTCCACGTTAGGGTCGCCGACTGGAACGAGGTGTATGAGCCGTTCTCCCATCAACGACTCGAAACCCAAGCCAGCCGATGCATGGACTGCGGCATTCCGTTCTGCAACGACGGGTGTCCGCTTGGGAACCTGATCCCCGACTGGAACGACCTCGTCTACAAGGGACACTGGCGGGAAGCCATCGAACGGCTGCACGCCACGAACAACTTCCCCGAGTTCACCGGCCGTCTCTGCCCAGCCCCGTGCGAAGCGGCGTGCGTCCTTGGGATCAACTCCCAGCCTGTGACCATAAAGCAGGTGGAGGTGTCGATCATCGACAACGCTTTCGAGCAGGGATGGGTCAAAGCCGCCCCAGCGACCACCCGGACAGCGAGAAAGGTGGCGGTGGTCGGCTCGGGCCCAGCCGGTCTTGCCGCTGCGCAGCAGCTCACCAGGGCCGGTCACGACGTGACCGTCTTCGAACGCGCGGACAAGCCGGGAGGGCTGCTGCGCTACGGGATACCCGAGTTCAAGCTCGAGAAGCGTCACCTCGACCGCCGGCTTGACCTGATGGTCGAGGAGGGTACCCGCTTCGTCTGCGACACGGAGGTAGCCGCAACTCCCGGACCTGGACGTGTGCTGGCCTCGTCGTTGATAGCCGACTTCGATGCGGTGGTCATCGCCTGCGGATCGACCGTGCCGAGGGACCTCACGATCCCCGGTCGTGAATTGGCGGGGATACACCAAGCGATGGAGTACCTCCCGCCCGCGAACCGAGCGGTCTGCGCTGCGGAACCTGCACGCGCTACTGCTATATCCGCCCAGGGTAGGAGGGTCGTCATAATCGGTGGCGGTGACACCGGGGCTGACTGCCTCGGAACTGCCCACCGTCAAGGCGCTCGCTCGGTGCACCAGCTGGAGATCATGCCCAGACCACCCGACGATAGGGATCCTTCAACCCCGTGGCCTACCTGGCCTTTGATGTTTAGGACCTCGTCGGCTCACGAAGAGGGCGGGGAGCGTCTCTTCGCGGTGTCGACAACGGAGTTCTTAGGCGACGAACACGGCAGAGTTAGGGCGCTGCGAGCCTGCGAAGTCGACGTTCGCAACGTCGGTGGGCGTACGACGTTCGAGGCGGTCGCGGGAAGCGACTTCGAACTTCCCTGCGACTTGGTCCTCCTGGCTTTGGGCTTCTCAGGACCGGAACCGGCGTTGGCTGAGGCTTTCGGTCTGACTCTGACGGCTCGCGGTAACATCTTGCGCGGCGAAGACTACGCCACGTCAACGCTGGGGGTTTTTGCGTGCGGTGACGCCGGGCGGGGCCAGAGCCTGATCGTCTGGGCGATAGCAGAGGGTCGCTCGGCGGCCATG
>JAJZAM010000163.1 GCA_021799445.1 Actinomycetes bacterium | reverse complement strand
CAGCCATCTGGTTCGTCCCTACTAAAGTCCCGCCGCCGTTGATGTTCTCGACGTTGACCGTCGCACCAAGGGCGCTCGCGAGGTAAGGAGCGAACAGCCGGGCGTAGAGGTCGTAGCCACCGCCCGGAGAGTCAGGTGATATCAACGTGATCGTCTTTCCCTTGAAGTAGCTAGCCGCCGCTGCGGTTGCCGTCGTAGCGCTCGACGAGGCCGGCGCAGTGGTAGCGCTTGAGGTCGAGGACTTGGTCGAACCGCACGCCGACAGAGTTCCCAGCGCCGCGGCTGCGCCGAAGCCTATAGCTGCGACCCGCTTCAACCTGCGCCCCCCGTAACTGGACGTCCTCGCGATGAAACGGTTCGGCTTGTTCATGGTTATTTCCTCCTTGATGTGGTTGATTGGTACGGCACTTTGATTGACTGGTTTGGTTGACTGGTTTGGTTGACTCGCTTGATTGAGCTTCTCGGTTAATGAGTGTTTTGCGTTTGAGCAATTTTGCTGACACTTAGCTGCCGCTTCGGCATTTAGAAGCAGAGCTCGTCTTGTGATGCCATGTGCGCAGGGTCGCAGGCCGAACGATCTCAAGCGTTGACGATCCGGCCGGCGAAGGTCAGGTGGAATAATGTAACGAATAGGTACGCTATCCCGAAGGTCAAAGCGCTAACGGGAACCGCCAGAGCTAGCCTGGACTTTAGCGTCTGGCAGCCGGCTGACGTGAGGCAATAGCCGGCTACGCCGGCACAAAGCCCAAGCTCGAACCCGAAGAGGTACGCTGCCACTACCAGCACGAATATCCAGACCAAAGCGACTCCCTCGCGAAAGTTGACTTGCCGCTTGGACATTTGGAGCGGCTTGGACTCCCCAGGCTCGGATCCAGCTCCGGCGTCGTACGAGCCGGCGTTGTACGAGGTGCCGTTGACGGCAGAGGTACTGTTGGCAGCAGGGTCAGCACTTACGATTTGGTTATCGGGGCTAACGAGCTTCGTCTCGGATTTTAGGGAGGCTAACTCGGTTCTCACCCGGCGCAACGCCACCAAAGCAAGCGCCCATCGCCCCAGCCGGTAGAGGGCGGTGGCTGCTCCTATGGACGATATGATCGCCGGCAGGCGACCAGCTTGGCTTGGATAGCCCAAGGCTGTGATCGTGTATGCGATGCATACTCCTGCGATGACGGCGCTAGTGGCAGGCTCAAGAGCCGGATGGTCCCTCGTCGAGCCGTCCTTTGCGAATGCTATCATCGCTCCCCTCAAACTCGGGCTGGACTCATTGCTTCCTCGGCGAACGAGGGCTACGAGCATGACGGCGGCGATCAAGAGGAAAACGTCGGCGAGGGGGCTTTTGGTGACGAACGACCATCCGTATATCGACATGGTCAAGTGCACGTTGTCGGCGAAAGTGTTCCCGAGGACTAGGCCTATGGTGATAGCCGCCAGCGAGTAGTTGAGCTTTCGCATCACGAGACCCACTACCGCGAACAGTGCGACCTCTACCACACCGAGGTAGTTGGTCACCGAAGCAAAGCTGCCGATGACAGCTAAGGCGCTGATAACGGGGAGCAGGACCGGTCCGCGGATAGAAGTCACACGGCTCAGCCACGGTGTTAGCAGCAGTCCTACGACGCACGACACGAGCCCCCCTATGGCCATCACCCACATCATCGTGTAAGGGAGGGACGGGTTCGTCTTTATTAGGGTCGGTCCGGGCTGAAGACCGAGGATGCTAAGGCCGGCTATGAAGATAACCATCCCCAGACCGGACGGTATGCCGAGCGCCACGGCAGGTATAAGCGAGCCGACCTCCTTGGAGAGCGACGACGCCTCCGCTGAGGCGATGCCAGCGGGACTGCCCTTGCCGAAATCCCTGCGGTATTTCGATGTCTGACGTCCGATACTGTAGGAGATGAAGTTCGAGGCAAACCCGCCGATGCCGGGCACGAGGCCGAGAAGCGAGGCGACCACCGCCGAACGGACCACGTCAGGCCAATGGTTTTGCAAGGTCTCCCTGACCCCGCCTGGCACCTGCCGGCGGAACTCGCGAGTGCCTCCCAGCGATCCCTCGGAGGCCACTGCAGTCTTGCGACCGTACATGACGACCATCTGGGTCATGGCGAACACCCCTAGCGCAAACGGGACGACGCTGATACCGCTGAAGAGGTCTGTGTTGGAGAAGGTGAATCGCTCGACTCCAGTTATCGGATCGCTCCCCACGAAGGCGAGCATGAAGCCGAGAACCCCTGACAGCACGATCTTGCTCACCCGCCGGGACTCCCCCGAACCTCCGATGAGCACCAAAGCCAAGATGATTATCGCCGCGAACTCCGGGGGATGAAACACGTCGATCAAGCGACCCGCGAGCTGCAGCAGGGCTACGAGGATCACGCAGCCGATCAGGCCGCCGGTCAGCGTCGAGGTAGCTGATATGGCCAAAGCCCGCCCGGCTTGGCCCTTCTGGGCCATCGGGAACCCGTCCAGTGTCGTAGGAAAAGACTCCGGCGCACCTGGGGTGTTGAGAAGTATTGCCGGTATGGACGCCGCGTAGTACGACCCAGCTAAGGTCCCCAGCATCAAAGCTACAGCGGGGACGACGCCGAGGTGGTAGAGGAACGGGAGCATCAAACTGAGCGCCAGTGACACGCCCAGACCTGGGAGGACTCCCATGAACATACCCACCAAAAGCCCGAGGAAAAGCAGTCCCGACGCTTGGAGGCTGAGAAGATGGCCGAGGCCTGTGGCAAGGTTGCTTCCCACGTCAACCCCCGGACGGTCGAGTCGGGTTCCACCAGCAGGTCAAACGAACCGGCGGGTTCTCCAGCGCGCAAGCAGACATGGCGTAACGACCAGTTCCGCGTTCCGTCTCTCCCACCCTGGCTAATTCCCCTCGCTTTTCAGACACAGGCACCAGCACCCAACAAACATCATACCATCAGACCTTCGCTGTTACAACCGGGGCTGGTCGGGGTCTGCTTCTGAGCTGGCCCAGCAAAGCAGCGGGAGTCTTCTCACAGTTCGAGGGTGCAGGCGGCGAAAACTTCCTCGACGCCGATAGGCCGGGACGTGAGGCCCTGTTCGTAGGAGTAACGGGCGAGGGTTCCTAGCACGCCGGCCTGGCCAACGATCCCGTAGGGACGCGGATCAACCCGCATGGTGTCCTCGGCGCCGTCTAGTGCTCCCAGTCGACTCCACGGCTCTACGGCCTCACGGACGCGTTCTACAAAGCGCCGTTTGGCTTCGACGAACATGTCGAAGAGGTTGAGAACGACCCACGGGTGCCTTTCAGCAAGCTTTCGTCGCACCACGACGGTGTGGTTGACCGGCAGAAGTCCCGTCGAACGGTAGTAGCGGACGCCTTCGCCGACCCTGTCAGCGAACAACGGGCGGACTCTGGGATCGGCCTCTAGGTCTGCTCGGGAACGGTCGACGAGGTTGGGCTCGCGAAGGTACAGAAGCGTCGCGTCCAGCTCACCCGACAGCATCGCCGTTCCTATGTCGGTCTCAGCGCCGAGGTAGCTGAGCTTGACCCCGTCGGGAGGTGCGAATCCCGTCGCCCCTCCGTGGCTGCGCCCGGGTGGTCGCTCCATGTACCACTCGACGTCGGCCGGTGACAGCCCGAACTCGTGTTGGAGGGCTCCCCGAGCCCATACCGCTGCCGTTTGCTGGTACTCGGGCACTCCCACCCGTTTGCCTGCAAGGTCAGCCGGGCTTTGAACCCCGGCGTCGGAACGCACCAAAGTCCAGGTGTGGAAGAATTCCCGGGTGGTGAACACGGGTATGGCCACCCACCGGTCGTCCCCACGGTCGACGCTTATGAGCAGTGACGACATCGACATCTCCGATACGTCGAACTCTGCGAAGCGCAGCTGACGCCAGAACATCTCCGAGGGGTGCAGACGGGTCCAGACCACGGTCATCCCCTGCGCTTGGACCTCCCCGGCGAACACCGCATCGGTCATCGGCCCCGAAGTCAACGCTCCGGCGAGCTCCAACGTCGCTCTTGTCATGTGACCTCCGGTTTAGAACGTGGCGGAACGGGCGACTGCCGCCACAGCGAACAGCTGTCGACCTCGGCTTCTAAGGCAGCGGCGTCGAGTCGGGAAGGGTCTGCGGCGCTCTGCGGGGTGCGGGCGATAGCTCCTAGGGCGAGCTTGCGCAGCCTCCGTCCGTCCCATCCTTCGGTGCGCTTGGCGAGACTGCGGTGAACTTCCGTGTTTTGGGCCAGCCCGACCAGGTCAGGCCAGTGCGTAGCGAGCTCGGCCAGCGAGTCGGCGATGATGCGAGCACGGGTCTCCGCATCCGGCAGGCTCAGCTCTACTAGGAGGTCGGCTCTCGAAATGAACGCCTCGTCGAGGGCTTCGACGAAGTTCGTCGTGACGACGAACACGAGACGCGGCTGGCTTGCGGCGGCGGCGTCCATTCCTGCCAGCACAGCATCAGTAGCCCGGTGGACGTCCACGGGATTGGTTTCGAACGACGCCGACGATCTTCTCACTGCGAAGCTTTCGACCTCGTCTATGACCACGACGGTGTGCGGTCGCCGCGCCGCCAGCTCCGGGACCGTTTCGCCCATCAGACGTGAGATGTTTCGCTGGCTCTCGCCGAGCATGTCACTCGGGAAGGAGTGAGGGTCGATGTCGACGAGGGTGGTAGCACCCCGGGAGGCGACAGCCAGAGCAGCCGCTTGCGCAACCCCTTGAGCGAGCGTCGTCTTGCCGGTGCCGGGCGGTCCGGCAAGCACCACAAGACCGTGAAGGGGACCTGCGAGCGTGGCGAGGCGAGGGCCGTGTAAGAGCCTGAGCAGGACCGTCCCAAGAATGCGTTCTTTCACACCAGGCGGGGTGATGATCGCGTCCCAAGGACCGTCGTGATGGTCAGCTGGCAGAGCGTGGATGCCCCTGACCCCATGCGGGAGAGCAGGCCCGGTCACGGCCAGGTCGGCCTGGTGACCTCCGGCCAGTTCACCGTGGAGGGGTCTCCGGCCTGCGCGTCACGGATGTGGTCGGGTGGCTCCTCGAAGAGCACGAGGGGGTCGCACAGGACGCGCATGGTCTCTAGGACGCTGTCGAACATGTGGATGCGAACCACTTTCGCCGTGTTCTCGGGGTCGTCGTTGAAATGCTGGTGCCAGAGGTAGTGGTCGACGACGATGATGTCGCCTTTGGACCAGGGGTGGTTCTCACCCCCTTCAGGTTCAGCCCCCAGGTAGCTGTGGCCTCGACCTTCGAGAACGTACAGCCACGCCTCGCCGGGGTGCCGGTGCATGGACTGACCGCGGCCGGGGGCGATCTCGAACATCGCCATCGTGATACCCGACGCCTGGTATCCGATCGCGCGGTCGAGTAGGAATGTCGTGCGGGTTCCGCGGGGCGTGTTGAGCAGCTCTAGGTCGTCCCAGCTCGTGTGCAGACGACCGGATCGCCTGGCCTGCTGCTCGCGGGCAAGACGGCGTACCCGGCGCGAAT
>JAJZAM010000027.1 GCA_021799445.1 Actinomycetes bacterium | reverse complement strand
TGGGGGGCTGCGTCCGGCGGGATCGGCGCAGGCGTCGCCACTGGGCTCGACCGCATCGCCAACCGCAAGGCGGTCTGGGGGACGACCAAGCGCGCGGCAGGGGCGATCCAGGCGCCGTTCGCCGCCGGCCGGCTGAAGCGCCACACGATGGAGCCGATCGGCTCGGGCGCCCAGGCGGCGCTCGGGACGAACGGCACCTCGCCCGATGCGCTGCCCGGCGCCACGAAGAACGGCTCCGCGCCCAATGCCCTGCCCGGCGCCACGAAGGCGCCCAGCGCGCTCAACGGCCCAGGTGCGGGCATTGGCGGCTCGCCCGGTGACACGAAGCCTCGCGCCGGCGGCGGGCCGGCCGGGGGGAGGGCACCGACCGCCGCGGGCACCGGCAGGGTGGCGCCAGCCGACGGGGCGGGTGCACTAGCCGTCGGCGCAGGATCGCCGGACGGCGCTGTCCGGCCGCTCACCGTCGCCCATGCGCCCCACCAGAGGAACGACGCAAGAACAGGGCCAGACAGCTCCGGCGGGGGCGTCGGTCCCACGGACGGTCCCGTCGCTCCCGCCGGAGCTGTCGTTGATGAGGCTGGCGCTGTCGGGGCTGCCGTTGCCGGGGCTGCGGTTGCGGGCATAGGCGCCGGGGCCGTCACGGCGCGTGCGCTCGCCAGGCAGCGCCGGCGGAGATGGCGCCAGAGAAGGCAGCAGGTCCCGGGCGCGGGCCAGGCGGAGGGAGAGGGCGGGGCGTTGTCAGCGGGCGGCACCGACGTAGGCAGTGCGTACCACTCTGCGCTCGAGCACCTCGCCAAGCGTCGGGGGCTGTCGCTCGGGGCCGACGGCGTCCTTCGGACCCGGACCGGTCGCGTCGTCGGGGCCCCGCGCCAAGACGAGGTGGACACCCGTAGCGCGGCCGAGCAGGTGCACGACGACCGGGTGCTGCGCCGAGCCGAGGTCCGTGCCGGACGTAGGCTCAACCGTGGTGCGCTCGCCGAGCGGGCGTCGGCGAACATCCTCAGTCGCTTTGCCCGCTCGGAGCGCACGACCGCCGGAGGCAGGGCGCTCGCCAGGGCTGCCGGCGTGCTCGGCAACCGCCGCACGCTCCAGCGGGTGACAGAGCGCACGCGCCGGGCAGCCCAGGAGCTCCGCGCAAAGCCCGTCCACCGCCAGCTCGCCTCGGCGGCGAAGGTCGGCGCCATGGGGGTCGCAGCGATGGCGCTCATGGCCTCCCCGCCGGTCCTCGGCGCAGTGGCCGGCGCCTACGCGCTGCGCCGGGCGCACAAGGCCCGCTTCGGCCTCGACGCGCTGCACACGGCCAACCAGCGCCACGTCGCGACCTTCCGGGCTGCGGCGGCCGCAGATCGGGCACGACGCCAGGAGGAGGCGAGAAGCGCTGCGCTGGAACAGGCGCACTCAGAGCCGCAAACCGGCGGCGAGCCCAAGGCCGTCGACAACGAGCCGAGCGCAGAGCAACCCCCGCTACGCGACGCCCCGAGCGATCTCGACACCGCCCCGAGCGAGTGGGTCCCGCCCGATGGGCCGGCGCCGAGCCCCCAGCCGTCTGCACGGCCGGCATCCCAGGCCCAGCCCAGCCAACCCAGCCCTGGCCCTTCGCCCCAGGCCGGCGTCCCGGCGCACGAGCCGCCGACGAGCGCCGCAGAGGTCCTGCGCAACGACACCGGCCGCCCCGGCATCAGTCGCCACGACGACAGCGCAGGCGAGCCGCGTCCGACCGAGAACGAGAGCCGCGCCCCGAGCCATCTCGTCGGCAACCGGCTCCCGAACCGACCGGCGGACGCAGACGAGGTGTCGCCCGAGATCCGGGCACGCTTGGATGCCGAAGACGAGGCGGGACTCGAAGGGGGCTAGCTACAGCTAGCCCACGGGCTAGGCGCCACGGATCACCTCATCGCGTCCCCACTGATCCCGAAAGACCCGACGAACGTCCCGCAGCTCTTCCAGCAAGCCATGCGGCCGTCCCATCGGCCCCCGCCTGTTGACATCAGTGCATGGAATCTGGTACATCAGATCCCAGTGGGGGCACCAGACACCAAACTTGAGCTGCCTTCTCGAGCTGCGGCGGTCGCCGAGGAGCTCGAAAGAGCGATCCTCAACGGCGAACTTCGCCCGGGTGAGCCCCTCGTCGAACGTGTGCTTGCAGCGAACTTCGGGATCTCGAAGACCCCGGTGCGGGAAGCGCTGAAGGTGCTATCGCACCGCGGCTTCGTGGAGGCAGCCCCCTACCGGGCCATCCGGGTCCGCCTCATCAGCAGTGAAGAAGCCCACGAGATCTACCAGGTCCGCAGCCTCATCGAGCCGGAGGCGGTTCGGCTAGCGGTGCCGTTCCACGACGAGGACTCGCTCGACCGGGCCGCCGCCGCCCTGAGTTATGCCGATGCAGCTCGAAGCGATCTCGCCGCGCGGGCGAGCGCCAATCGGCGGTTCCACCGGGCTTTGTACGAGCCGTGCCCGAACCACCTGCTGAGCTCGTTGGCTGACCGCATCCAGGGGCAGGTCGCGCTCATCAGCGTGACTGCCTGGATGACCACGTCAACGTGGGTCGACGAGGCAGAGGAGCACCTGGCAATCCTTTCGGCCCTTCGATCTCCCGATCGGGAGCTTTCGAGCCGCCTTCTCAAGGACCACATCGAGAAGTTCACGAAGAACATCGAGACCCTGCCGGCGCCGGGGGGTTCCCAATCGGATCATGCCGAATCCGAGGTGGGTGCGAGTGAGTGACCTCGGCGAGGTCATGTCGCAAGCACCGAGGGGAGACGTGCTCCCGGCATTCATCCTCCAGCAGGCGCAACTCCACGCGCAGCAGTGCGACCGTAAATCTTCGGCGACAGCCTCGCAAGGAAAAACGGAACTGAGGGAGCGGATCGCACAGTCACTAGGGCTTCCTCGTCTCCCACGGTCGGACCTCTCGCTCACGGTCCTCGACACGATCGATCGTGAAGACTTCACCGTGCAGAAGCTCGTCTTTGAGTCGACGCCAGGGTTGCCGGTGCCCGCTCATCTCTATGTGCCCTGTGGTGGGTCGGGACCTCATCCGGCCGCCGTCCACGTGCCCGGACACTGGATGGAGAACGCAAAGCTCGAGCCGGACATCCAGCGCCTGAACTTCCATTTGGTGCAGAACGGGATAGTCACGCTGTGCTACGACCCGCTCGGCCAAGGCGAGCGCCGTGTCGGATGGCATCAGCATGGGCAACTCGCCCCGCTTCTCGTTGGTTTCACCTCGATGTCCGTTATGGTGCGCGACAGCATGGCGGCGCTCGACGTCCTTGAGCGTCAGGAAGCGGTCGACGGATCGCGGTTGGGAATGCTCGGCGCGTCTGGAGGCGGCTTCTCCACCATCTTCACGGCTGCCCTTGACGAGCGCGTCACCGCGGCAGCAATCGGCTGCATCGTCAATTCGCACGTCGGCCAGCTTCGCGACGCAGCCTTCGGAACCGGGTGGGATAGTTGGGTCGACGTGTGCAACCAGGTTCCAGGGCTGTGCCTAGTCGGTTCAATGGCAGAGATTCTGTCTGCGACCCTGCCCCGCGACCTCCTCGTCGCAAATGCCGACCAAGACCCTGCGATTCCGCTCAGCAGTGTCGAAGAAGTCGTGACCGAGTTGCGGGACCTGGCCAAGGACCAAGGCGCCGTCGACCGGTTCGAGTTCTCGATCGTCCCGGGTGGCCATGGCCTGCACCCCGCCATGCGCCAGACCATGGCCACATTCGCCGTTCGAAAGCTCGCAGGGAGGCGGGCGCAGCCACTGACAGAGACTACGCCGCTCCTCGCCAGAGAGTGGGAGGTGGTCCACAATCTTGCAACGGCGCAGCGGCCGCAATCTATCCAGCGGCGACCGTCGGATGCATCGTGCTGGGACGCGCCGATCGACTCGAATGGCCCCGTCGTCGCATTGGCGAGGGAGCTCGCCCTGACCTGCCGTGAACGCCGGAGTGTGCCCTCGGCGTCCGACGTGCGGACGTACTTCGGCCCGTTCCCGCCGAAGCCGGCCGAACGCCCGTATGTCTCACTCCATGTCGCAACCCCGACCGGATACGCCCAGCGGCTGCGGATCCCGATCGAAGAAGGGATCGACGTCGATGCGGTGCTGGTCCTACCCCGGAACTGGACCGACGACCTTTCGCCCGTTTTCGTCATGCTGGACGAGAGGGGTAAGACAGGCGCGCTCCACTCACCGGAGGTCGACATCGCCCGTTCGCTGGGATACGCGCTCCTTCTTCCGGACCTGCGCGGTACGGGCGAGATGCGCACCTCGGAGTTCGAGATTGCGAGCGCCGCCTGGATGCTCGAGCGCGACCTGCTGAACCAACGGCTGTGCGACACGCTCGGGGTTATCGGATTCGTCTCGGATCGGTACTCGACGGGCGCGCAGATCGACAAGGGCCGGATCGTATTGTGGGGAAACGGAGCATTCGGCATCCTGGCTGGGATCGTCGCCGCGATCGACGATCGCGTCGCTGCGGTCGGGACCGGGGAGATCGAGTCGCTCGAAGAGCTCCTCGTCGTGAATTCAGAAGTGACGCCAATGGCATATCGGTATGGGGTGCTTCAGTTTGCCGACCTGGCCGACCTGGCTGAGCTGGTGAAGCCGAGGGGAGCGTTCGTCGGTGTGAAGCGGTCCCAGCTGAGCAGCGTTATCGAGCAGTGCCGCTCTATACGTCTGGAAGGAGTGGCGCGATGAACGTAAGCTGGCCGCTGCCGCACGTGGCTCGCCTCGACCAGCGAGACGGCGTACGACTCTTGTCCCAGTTCGCCGTGCTGGGTGACGGAAGGACGCTCCTCGTCGATGCGGGTCTGCCGGAGACTCCCGAACGGACCACCGCACCTTTTCTTGACGAACACGACAGGAGAACAGACCCGGTTTCCCTCGTGATCACGCACCTCGACGCCGATCACTGTGGCGGCACGTCGACGCTGCAGGACCTGTGTCCTCGGGTCACCGTATTCGCCCACGCAAAGGAATGCCCCCCCCTCGGGAATCCGGAGGCGGTCATCCGTGAGCGCTACGCACAGTTCGCCACATCTGACGATGTGCGCCTCGGAGGGGAAGCGTACGAACGGATCCGGCGCCGTCTCGGCGACGAGTTCTCCGTGGATGTGCTGGTTGACGGGACCTGCGAGCTCATCATTGGCGACGAGCCGTGCGTGATCATTCACGTGCCGGGCCACTCCGCAGGGCATTCTGCCGTGTGGCTCCCGAAGGATGGAACGCTCATCGCCGGCGATGCGTTTATGGGTGCAGGCATCAAGACCATGGACGGGCACTTCCTGTTTCCTCCGCAATTCATCAGGCCGTCGCTCTACCTGACGTCGCTCTGGAGCGTGCAGAAGCTGCACCCAGACGTTCTCCTCTGTGCCCACGAGAAGACCATGACCGGGGACGAACCGGAGGCGTTCCTCGAGACGTCAAGGCGGATGGCGGAGGGCATCGTCGAGACGGTGGCGATGTCGGTCAGAAGAGGGCCGAAGACGCTCCTGCAGATCTGCGGTGACGTAAGGCTTTCAAACGACGAGTGGGCCGAGTTGGCCGACGGGGAGTTCGCGCCGAGCGTGGCCGGTTGCCTTCTTGAGATGGAAGACGAGGGGAGCGTCGTGGTAGATCACTCGGCGGGAGTACGTCACTTCGAGGGGAGCGCACGGTGAAGATTGCCGACGTCACAACGACGATCGTTGCGGTTCCGCAAGTTCGGTCCTACAAGTCGTCATGGAGGCGCACCTTTCACGGCCGAGGGGCGCAGTGTAGCGTGCTCGTGGAGGTTAAGACCGACGACGGTCTTATCGGGATCGGCGAGTCTCCCGTGGTCTATGCAGCGCAGCCCGAGGTCACCTGTGCGCTGGTCGACGGGGTGCGCGATCTCGTGATCGGCGCTGACCCCCTCGACCACGACCTCCTGCGCAAGTCGATCTACGCCGAAACCGGAATGGCCCATCTCGGAACTCAGGGAATGGCCTGGGCCCTGTCCGGGCTCGACACGGCGTTGTGGGATCTCGTCGGCAAGGTATTCGGGCAGCCGCTCCACAAGGTCTGGGGCAGCGCCTGGCGCACGCGTTCGCCGTTCTACGCAGACATCCCTCCCGCAGAGCCGAAGGCCATGGCGGACGAGGCGCGGGAGTGGGTCGCACGAGGCTTCCAGACGATCTACTTCAAAGTCGGGTTCGACCCGCAGTTGGACGTTGCACGTTTCGCTGCGGTGAGGGAAGCCGTCGGTGCGGACGTCAAGATCCGCGTCGACGCGAACCAGGCATGGTCACCAGGGGCGGCTCGCAGGATCATCCAGATGATGGCGGAGTACCAGCCCGAGTACATCGAACAGCCCGTCCTCGCGTCGAACATCGTCGAGATGGCTGCTGTCCGGCAAGCAGTCTCGGTGCCGATTCTGGCGCACGAGGCTTCCTTGTCCGTGGAGGGGAGCCTGGCGGTGTTGATGCATCATGCAGCCGATGCCCTCCAGTTAGACCCGCGTTTCGACTGCGGGTTCCAGGGGGCACGAATCGCCGCGCAGATGGCGGAGGTTGCCGGACTCCCGGTGGTGACCCACACTTTCGGGGAACTGGGCGTCGCGACCGCTGCCGTCCTTCAGCTGCATGCGGCGTATCCGAACTTCATCCTGGATAACCAGACGTACTACTGGAACCTCCAAGATGACGTCATCGAGGGCGGCCTCATGCACTTTGACGGTCGCTACCTGGCCGTACCGCAGGCTCCAGGGATTGGTGTCTCCCTCGATCCGGAACGGGTAAAGCACTACGCCGGCTATTACGAGCGTGAGGTGAAGGGCGCCGGAACGCTCGCGACGTCGCTACCAACAGATACGTACTACGACAACCGCTATCTACTGCGCCCTCGCGCGTAGTTCGTCAAGGACGAGAGAGTCGACTAATACCACGCCGGCCCGAAGTGGCGGCTGGGAAGGAGGGAGGACAATGGTGCTCGAAGGTGCAAGGGGAACCAGGAACCAGCCGATGTGGAGACGCGCGCTGGACGTCCGTCGTGGACCGCGACGCCGACTCGGCTGGATGGTTTTCGGCGTCGCGCTGTCGTGTTTGGCGCTGGTGACGGGCGATGCGAGCGTGGCATCTGCCGTACCACAGTCGCAAAAGGCGTCTGCCCACGTCGTGTGGTGGTTCTGGGGCACATCAGACGTCCCTGGCATCCTGAAGTGGCTACAAGGAGAGACGAAGGCATACGAGGAGACGCACAAGGGCGTGACGATCACATTGGTGCCGCAGTCGACGACAACGCTCATCGGTGCCTTCCAGACTGCAGCTTCCACGAAGTCCGGTCCAACAATCGCGACCCAGTGGGCAACGCTGCCGACGCTCACCCCGGTGTGGGAGGGGGACGTCACTCCCATTACAACGTTGGTTAGCAAGAAAATGATCGATAGCTGGTTGAACACCGACGAGAATATGTACAAGAAGAAGCTCTGGGCGATGCCGGTGTACCTGCTCGGCACGCCATTCGTCTGGAACAAGGCACTGTTCAAGAGGGCCGGGTTAAACCCCACAGTGGGACCAAAGTCCTGGGCACAATTCCTGGCCGACTGCGCCAAGCTCAAGGCTGCCGGGATTACCCCGATAGCAAGTGGCGAGAAGACAGGCGCGCTCGGTGCATGGCTTCTCGGCCTTGTCGCCGACCAAAGTTTGAACTCAGTCAAACAGATCGAAGAACTCGCGACCGGCAAGTACTCTCTGGACAGCGCCGCCTACAAGGCGGGATTCCAGAAGATCGACGAGTTGATAACCAAGGAGTACTTCAACCGCAACGTCGCATCGATTACCCTGACACAGGGCTGGCAGGAGTTCGCCCAGGGGAAGGGCGCCTTTACGTGGGCGACCGACGGCGAGGTGCTGTCGATGCAGAAGCTGATGCCCGCTGGCGCCGAAGGGGTCGAAAAGACCCCCGTGTGGGGACACGGCAAGCTCGCCAGTTATTACGACGTCACCCAGTCCTCTGACGAATTCATCACGTCCTGGGCATCGAACAAACGTGATGGAGCCGAGTTTCTATCCTGGCTGAAAGAGCCCAAGCAAGTGGCAAGCTTCTATACCTCCCTAGGAGCATTTCCGGCGTCTACCAGCTTCAACGCTGCGAAGGAGATAAAGAATCCACTTGCGAAACAGCTCTACGCATTGGACACCGAAAAGAAGCAAGTGTGGACCGAGAACTTCTGGCCGCCTCAGGTGACAACAAGCGGTGTGAGGCCGGGGCTCGAAGACATGTTCGCCGGTGCAAGTGTTACGGCGACGATTAAGACTATCCAGCAGAGCTTCACGACGTGGCGTTCCGAGCAGCCAAGGCAGCTGAAGGACTTCACAATGTGGCTCAAGAGCCAGTCGTAAGACTCGACTCAACCGAAGTGCAGCTGCAGGGCTCAGTCGGGTGGCAGCGCCGAAGGCGCGTGTTCGAGCACGACGCCTCAGGCGCTGCCACCTGCTTACGGCCGGAGGGTTGATGCCGCGTGGCCCAGATGACCGAACAGACGAGCGTTAACGTGGTGGAAGGGAATGTCGGGTTGGCGTTGCGTGCCCGCAGTCGGCGCCGTGGGCACGCATCGAGCAAACACCGGTGGTGGCCCTACCTTTTCGCTCTCCCCGCCCTGGTGACCTTGGGCCTCGTCTTCGTCTACCCGCTCGTCGCCGTTGTGCGCGATAGCTTCTACAGCGGCACAGTGTCGCATCTCGCCTACACCGGGCTTAGCAACTACCACCTCGTCTTCACCAACCCAATCTTCATCCAGTCGCTGTTGAACAACCTCCGTCTGCTTACGACGGTGCCTGTGATGGCTGTGATCGCGCTTTTGGTCGCCTTGGTGTTGAACGAGGTGGTGCGGGGTTGGCGCGTCTACCGCTTCGTCGTCTTCATCCCCTACATCCTCCCTGCAGTCGCGATGGGGCTGTGCTTCGCCTATCTCCTGCAAGAGAGTGGTTCAGTGAACGGCATCTTGAACGACCTCCATCTGCACGCCCTGGCCTTCGATTGGCTGGGCTCGGAGCAGCTGTCGATTTACTCGGTCGGAGGGGTTGTCATCTGGCAGCAGCTGGGCTTTGGGATCGTCTTATTTACCGCCGGGCTTTTGGGGCTCCCCGAAGAAGTAATCGAGGCCGCCGTCATGGACGGAACGAACTGGTGGCAGCGGCAATGGCATGTGGTCATTCCCCAGCTTCGCCGAGTCATCGAGTTGTTCGTTGTCTTGGAGGCGATAACCGTGTTGTCGTGGGTGTTCACCTACGTCTATGTGATCACGCATGGAGGACCTGGTACGTCGTCGAGCGTCATGACATATTACATTTGGCAAAACGGTTTCGAATTCGGCGCGGTCGGTGTAGCCGCGACCGCAGCCGTGATTTTGCTCGTGATGGCCGGCATCTTGATCGCAGTCTACGTGACGATCCGGGCACGAAGGGGTGACCTGTGATTACTGCAGCGAGTCGAGCCATCGGACGCCACATCGTCCTCATTTTGCTCTCCCTGGTTAGCCTTTACCCGATTTGGTTTGTGCTCCAGACCGCCCTCAAGTCGGACCGCACGTTTGAACTCGCTCCGACCGCGCTGCCGTCGCATCCAACGCTTGGGAATTTCATCAATATCGTGACCCAGACTCCGCTTTTAACCTGGACGCTCAACAGCGTGATCGTGACGGTCTCGGCCGTTGCCGTCGCGACCCTGGTCGCCCTTTTGGCTAGCTTTGCCCTCGTCTTCGGGACATTCAAGGGGAGGGGGGCGTTCTTGAAAGCGGACCTTGTCTTCATGGTGGTCCCACCTGTCGTCCTCCTCTTGCCGATGTTTATTTTGATGTTCACCTTCCGGATGCTGAACACCCTCCAGGCGGTGATCATCTTTTACGTAGGGCTTCTCGTCCCGTTTTCGATTTTTTTCCTCGTCAACTTCTTGCGCACGGTGCCGAGGGAGATTATCGAGGCGGGCACGATGGACGGGTGCTCGCCTTGGCGCCTGTTGTGGCGGATCGTCTCGCCCATGGCTGGGGCGGGCATCTTCACCCTCGTCATAGTGAACGCGGTCTACGTGTGGAACGAGACCCTGATCGCTCTCGTGTTTCTCCAGAGCCAGGGCAAGCGGACGCTCATGGCGGGCCTCGCCGAGTACGTCGGGCGGTTTAGCTCCGACGAGCCGCTCATTTTAGCTGGTGCCTTTTTATCCATGGTGCCGATGCTCGTCCTGTACTTTGCAGGCCAGCGCTATTTCATTCGGGGGTTTACGGCGGGGATGGGGAAGTGAGTGACCGACGAATCGCGGGTGTGGTGACAAGGGAGCCGTGTGGGTGATGCGACGTAAGAGAGAGGTGTTCAGAGCCTGTGACTAGTGAAAGGGCCTATGTGCCTGGGTTTGCCGGTATAAATGGCATTCCCGTGACGCCGTTCAGACAAGGCGGGGAGATCGACTACGATAAGCTGGCAGAGATCGTGCGACGCATGGCGGCCTCGAAGGTCGACGTAGTGGTCGCGTGTGGCAACACCAGCGAGTACGCTGCGCTGACGTCGACCGAGGCGGTCGAAGTTGCGCGCACGACGATCGACGCCACTGTAGGGTCCGTATCGCTAGTAGGGGTCGGCGGCGACGTCGCCACGGCGGTGCGAGAGGCGAAGTTTGCGCTTGCGCGAGGGGCGACAGGGATCATGGTGCATTACCCGTCCGACGTCTACGTGTCAGGACGGGGTCTTATCGAGTACTACGAAAGGATCATCTTGGGTGCCGATGGTCCGATCGTGCTGTACGTGCGAGATCGGGGTTTACCCTTCGAGGTGCTGGACAAGGTCCTTCGTTTCGAGAACGTGGTCGCAGTGAAGTATGCCGTCCCGGACATCCTCGGATTCGGCTCATTCGTTCGGGAGTTCGGCAGTGATGTCGTCGCGCTCTGCGGTCTGGCAGAGATGTGGGCCCCCTTCTTCAGTGTCCTCGGTGCCAAGGGGTTCACGTCGGGCCTTGTCAATGTCGCCCCGACACTCTCGCTCGGAATGTGGTCCGAGCTGCATTCCGGGAACATGTCCCGCGCGATGGAATTGTGGCAAAAGATTAGACCGTTCGAGGAGCTGCGTGGTCGGCATCGCAGCGCCCTCAACGTGTCGGTCGTAAAAGCGGCGATGGTTTGTCGCGGCTTCCTGGTCGATGCGAGTGTCCGGCCGCCGATTGCCGAGCTGAGCCAGGCCGAGATGGACGAAGTGCGGCACGTGGTCAACTCTTGGAACCTGAGCGGCTGAGGGATGGGGACGGTACTGGTGACGGGCAGCAGCGGAGGCCTGGGGTCGGCCGCCACGAGAGCCTTCATGGCTGCCGGTTTCGACGTGATAGGGGTGGACAGGACCGCGCCAGCCGCGAACCCTGGCTACCGCTACTTCCAGGCGGACGTGACCGATGAGGGCGCGGTGCAGCAGGCGCTTGAAAGGGTTGGGCCACTCAAGCACGTTCTGGCGGTGGCGGGAGGAGCGCTGGCGAATGAGAAGACCGCACCTGACGCGGCGGTGATCTCGATCGACCTACTTAAGCAGTCGCTCGAGCAAAACCTGATTAGCGCGTTCGTCACGCTGAAGGCGACCCTGCCTAAGCTGCGCCTGGCGTCGGGGGATCGCAGCATTACGTTCGTTAGCTCGACGGACGCACTGTTGTCATACGGGCTACCAGCGTACGCGGCGGCCAAGGCCGGCATCATCGGCTTGGTTCACTCGATGGCTAGCCCCTTCGGGAAGGAGGGCATTCGGATCAATGCCGTGGCCCCAGGTGACGTGCCGACCGAGCGCAATGCACGAGAGTGGGCTCATCTCCCGCATTGGTACGAGGACCTGGCGGCGGCCACCGCCCTCCGACGACTATGCACCCCCGAAGAGCTTGGTGACGCCTTCGTGAGTGTCGCGACGCAGTTGCGCGGCATGACCGGGCAAGTGATCGTCGTCGACGCCGGTCTGACGGTGGCGGCCGCGGGCAACACGGCGGTGCCCCAGGTATGACGCCTCTCAAAGGGCACCGATCAGCGAAACCGAGCGGCGCCGGGCACGTGCTTGACGGCGCCCCTACTTCACCTCTGGCCATCCTCCGGATGGATCGGGTCGAGCGGAACATCGATCGGATGCAACAATGGTGCCGGGAGCAGCGTGTTGAGGTTGCTCCCCACGCGAAGACGACGTTGGCGCCAGCCTTGCTCCGCCGTCAGCTCGACGCCGGTGCGTGGGGTCTGACCGTGGCGAACGCGGACCAGGCGCGCATCGCAATTGAGGCGGGCGCGCAAACTGTGCTGATCGCGAACGAAGTGGTCGACCCGACCGCCATCCGGCATCTCGCGTCCTTTATCGAGTCCGGCGTGCGGGTGATCTGCTACGTGGACAGCCTTGAGGGCGTCCACATTCTGGAAGAGACGCTAAAGTACACCCACCCCGCTTCGCGTGCGGTTCTTGACGTCCTCGTCGAGGTGGGGATCCCCGGCGCGCGGGGCGGCGTCCGGGACATCGGTGAAGCGGTGGCGGTCGCGCAGGCTGTGGCGGCAGCCTCGGCCCTCCGGATGGCCGGTGTCGGCGGCTATGAGGGAATGATTCCGCGTCGCGAAAGCGGGGACAGCGTTGAGCGGGTACGGCGGTTTCTCCAGGGAATGGTGGAGTGCGGCGCGCGACTCGTCAATATGGGACTCCTCGAGGGGACGACACGGGACCAGGCGATCTTGACGGCGGGTGGTTCGCTTTACTTCGACGAAGTCGCGGCCGTACTGGCACCCGAAGGAGGAGCTCTGCAGGTGCCGACGGTGGTGGTGGTGCGACCCGGTTGCTATGTGACTCATGACGACGGGATGTACGCGCGGCTCTCGCCGCACGTGAAGCGGGGTCGCGGCCCGATCCTCGAGGCTGCGCTCGTGCTCTGGGGGCGCGTACTCTCGCGCCCGGAACCGTCGAGGCTGATCGTTGACGTGGGACGGCGCAACGCTTCCTTCGAACATGGGCTCCCTCGCCCGTTGTGGCACCGGGGCGCGTCAGGGGGTGAAGTGTCGGTGTTCGACGGAAAGGTGGACAGCCTTTCCGATCAGCACGCGCTCGTCGATGTAGCGGAGACCACATCCCTTGCTGTCGTGGGAGATTGGATCGGTTTCGGGATTTCGCACCCATGCACGACGTTCGATAAGTGGCGAGTGATGCTGGGCGTCGACGAGGCGTGGAAGGTCACGGAAGAGGTGGTTACGTGCTTTTGAAGGGGAGCAGGTAGCCAATGGCAGAAATTTGTCTCGAGCAGGTGAGTAAGCGCTACCCGAATGGCGTGCTCGCGGTGAAGTCAGTGACAATCGCCATCGCTGACGGGGAGTTCTTGGTGCTGGTCGGACCGTCGGGCTGTGGCAAGACGACGCTACTGCGGATGATCGCGGGGCTCGAGCAGATCACCGACGGCATCATTCGGATCGGTGATCGGGTCGTGAACGATGTGAGTTCCAAGGACCGCGACATCGCCATGATTTTCCAGAACTACGCCCTCTACCCGCATATGAGCGTCGCCCAGAACATCGGCTTCGCCCTCAAGTTGCGAAAGGTCCCTAAGCCCATCATCAAGGAGAAGGTGAGGGAGGCGGCGAGCCTCCTGGGCCTGAGTGAGTGGCTCGAGCGAAAGCCCGGGCAGCTCTCCGGAGGTCAGCGCCAGCGCGTGGCGATGGGCCGGGCGATCGTGCGAGAGCCCGCAGCGTTCTTGATGGACGAGCCGCTCTCCAATCTTGACGCCAAGCTACGAGTCCAGATGCGAGCAGAAGTCAGCCGGCTCCAGCGGCGCCTCGGGGTGGCGACGGTCTATGTGACCCATGACCAGATGGAGGCCATGACGATGGGGGACCGCGTGGCGGTCATGAAAGACGGTGTCTTGCAGCAGTGTGACGCCCCCCAGATTATCTACGACCAGCCGACCAACGTTTTCGTCGCGGGGTTCATCGGCTCCCCGGCGATCAACCTCTTCGAAGCGATCCTCGAAGCGGACGGCACCGACCTCAGGCTCGGCTCCCAGACCCTCGCCCTCTCCGAGGTATCAGGCACCCTTCGTCCCGCCCTCGCCGCCTACCGCGGGGGTAAAGTCGTGGTCGGCATCCGCCCTGAACACCTCTCGACTCAGCTCGAAGCGGGATGTCCCCTCCTCGATGTCGACGTCAACCTCGTGGAGGCCCTCGGCAGTGAACAGCTCGTGCATTTCTCGATCGACGCCCCCCTCGCCTTCTCGGACAGCCGGGACCAGAGCGGTCTCACCATCAAGGGGGAGGGCATCGCACGAGTCGAGCCACGCGCCGCGATCAAGCCCGGGGACCGCCGGCCCTTTACCGTCGACACGTCCAAGCTGCTGTTCTTCGACTACGAGAGCGGTCTTGCGATCTGTCCGTCTGGAAGCTGAAGTCTGTGCAACAGACAGGAGGAGAAGAGCATGAGCGCCCGGGTTGAGCCCGACAACGCGGCGCAATCGCCGGTTCATCCGGTGGAGACGAACCCGGAGGCGGTGGATGCGCTCGTTGGTGCAGCGACCACTGCGGCCAAGTGGATGAAGGATCGCACTCCCGCAGAACGCGGGAAGCTCCTGCAGGCCGTTGCGTCGGCACTCGACGTTCGCGGGGAGGCCTTTGTCGACGTCGCCGAGCGGGAGAGCCATCTCGGGCGGGACCGGCTGCGCGGCGAGCTCGCCCGGACCACGTTCCAACTGCGCTTCTTCGCGGACGTGTTGGCAGCCGGATGGGTGACGCCCGCGATCGTTGACCGCGCGGATCCGAACTGGCCGGTCGGCCCTCGACCCGACCTGCGGCGCGCGCTCTTCCCAATCGGGCCAGTCGTGGTGTTCGCTGCAGGGAACTTCCCGTTTGCGTTCAGCGTGGCCGGCGGGGACACGGCGTCGGCGCTCGCAGCCGGCTGCCCTGTGCTATTGAAGGCCCATCCCGGTCACCTAGAGTTGAGCGCCATGGTCGCGCGGACCGTGATGGAGGCGCTGAACCTCTGCGGCGCGCCGTCGGGTGCCTTCACGTTGGTGGTCGGCGACGAGGCGGGACGAGCGGTCCTGGGCCATCCCGGCGTGCGAGCCGCGGCGTTCACCGGTTCCATGCACGTCGGCCGGGTGCTCTTCGATCTGGCGAATCGTCGTCCCATACCGATCCCGTTCTACGGGGAGCTCGGTAGTGTTAACCCGGTATTCGTCACGGAGCGAGCCGCCGCCGCTCGGCTCGACAGCATCCTCAACGGATTTCTCCAATCGTTCGGACTGGGGAGTGGCCAGTTCTGCACCAAGCCCGGGATCCTCGTCGTGCCAGCGAAGAGTTCGGCAGCGGACGAGCTCGGCAAGCGAATGTCAGAGCGACGGCCAAGCCTCCTGCTCTCGGAGTCGATCACGGCCGCGTACCGGGCGAGGGTGGCAGAGCTGACGTCGAGCCTTGCAGCCCGCATCGTCCACGCCGGTGAAGTCACTGACGCTGGCGTGACCCCGACGCTCATCGAAGCGCCCATGGAGGCGGCGCGCTCGGATCTCGAAAACCTGGCGACGGAGTGCTTCGGACCGGCGGCGGTGGTCGTGACCTGCACGTCGCACGACGAGATGATCGAACTTGCCACCAGCCTGGAAGGGCAGTTGACCGGCACGGTTTTCGGCGACGAAGACGACCCCGTTGCCGCGGCGCTCGTCGAGGTGCTTGCGGAGCGCGTCGGTCGCGTAGTGTGGAACGACTGGCCTACCGGTGTGTCGGTGACCTGGGCGATGCACCACGGCGGTCCGTATCCCGCGACGACTGCGCCGCTGAGCACCTCGGTAGGAGCGACGGCCATCCTGCGCTTTCTGCGGCCGGTAGTGTTCCAGCAAGTGCCGAACGCGGTGCTCCCGCCCGCCTTGCGAGACAACCAGCTTTCGGAGGCCCTTCATGCCAGCGATGGACGGTGGCAGGCCGCTCGTTGAGCGGCGTCGGTGTGGACAGGACCATGGCAGTGTCGGTCGTCGCTCTGATGCCTGTGGAGTGCCAAAGCGGGGACTTGGTTTGGGAAACTGAGCTGCCCCTTCCGTAGACCGAAATACCACGCCGGTGACAAGGACAACCTCAGGGCTCAGGGCAAGCAGCGCACGCTCGGGCACGCGCGGATTTGAGGTAGGCGATCCCAGCCTCAACGATCTCACGCTCGTCGTACCCGGGGAACACATTGGAGGTTTCGATTAGCCAGGCGCGACACCGTGGTGCCTGTGCCAACGCATCTAACACGGAGGGGATGTCCAAGTCACCATCGCCGAGCCCAACGCATGGCCACCAATGGCTGGGCTCGCCACGCGACTCCGGCAGCAAACGGAGGTCTCGCAGGTGCGACATGAGACACTGCGGCGCTGCGGCGTGTGCCGCGGCGACCGAGTCCTCGCCGACGCGGGCGGCGTTGCCGGCGTCGAAGCACAACCCGATGTAGTCACAATCGATCTTCGTGACGAGCTCGGAGAGCTCGGCCACCGGTCCGTCGGCGTGATTCTCGACCGCGACGAGAACGCCGTTGCGTACTCCGGCTGAGCCAATGGCGGTTAGAGGACCGCGCAGTGCCTCTATTCGCGAGGCTCGGACTGCCACGTCGGGACTCCACGACGATTGATCACCGCACACGACGCGCATGACGGCGCAGCCGAGCTCGCCTGCGTTCTCCACGGCCT
The DNA here is from genome assembly GCA_021799445.1 of Actinomycetes bacterium. GTDB lineage: Bacteria > Actinomycetota > Acidimicrobiia > Acidimicrobiales > Palsa-688 > JAJZAM01. The sequence continues at coordinate 6,802 of JAJZAM010000027.1, read as the reverse complement.
CGAGCGCGTCTGTCAGTTTGGATGGGTTGCATCCGTCCTCAAGGCCTCTTCGATGCCCCCAGGCGAGAATAGGCTCGATTCCGACGTCGCCCAGCCTCTCGCGCACGCGTGAAAGCGTCCCTGGGGCGCGGTCGGGGAGGTGGATCGTCTGGATTGACAGCACCTCGGCACCGACTCGGACGGCTTCGTCGATCACGTCGTCGAGCGTCCAGCGCGCAGATGCCGTCTCTTCCCACCTGCTGAGCTCGCCAAACCAGCGGTGATACGCGAAGCTGTCGACTCCGATGCGCAGGTCCGGCACGTCATGATTCGTTGGTGTCGCGTGAACGCGGATCCTGCGCGTCATCGGGCGAGGTAGCCGCCGTCGACCGGTAGCACGACTCCGTGCACGTAGTCCGACATCGCCGAGCACAGAAAGACGGTCGGGCCGGCGAGATCGCCGGGCTCTCCCCATCGGTTCGCGGGGATCCGCCCGACCACCTGAGCGGCGCGCTCGGGGTCGTCCCAGATGTGGCGGTTCAGCTCGGTGCGCACGTAGCCAGGGGCGATAGCGTTGACGTTGATCCCGAGTGGGGCCCACTCGAGCGAGAGGCTCTTCACGAGCTGGCCGAGGCCCCCCTTTGCTCGCAGCGTAGGCAGCAACGCCCAGACCGCCGAAGAACGCGTACATGGACGCAACGTGGACGATCTTTCCCGCACCCCGCCGCTGCATCTCCACAAAGGCGAGCTGCGAGAGCTGGAAACAGGACGAGAGATTCGTCGCCAACGTGAGATCCCATTCCTCGACGTCGACCACGGCCGAGGATTCGGGGCGCACGTGTCCGTGCGCGGTGACGAGCACGTCGAGCCCGCCGAGCGCGTGGACCGCCTCGCCGACCGCTCGGGCGATCTCCTCGCGTTCAGCGAGGTCGGCGATAACGACCGCCTCGAGGCCGAGATCCGCCGCAGGCCCCTCGGCCATCGGAGCCGAGCGACCGATGCCTGCGACGACGGCGCCTTCCGCGCGAAAGCCGCCCACGATGCCCGAGCCGATGCCGCCCCAGGCGCCCGTGACGATCGCCCGCTTGCCGGCGAGCAACGGTGGTCGAGGACTGAAGTCGTGGTCGGCGAGCGCGCACATCGACCGGAGAAGTACAGCCGATCAGCCTCCGTGACGCAACTCGGTGCCGCTCCCGGGCGAGATGCGAGCCGGCAAAGTGGTGGATGCTGCGGGCTGGAGGACTATCAAGTCTAAAGGCGCAGGGGCGAGCGGGGATCACCCCGGGGGAGCCGTACTCAAACCAGTTGACAGGGGAGGGGAGTCTCAGTAAGGTGGAATCGGTTGCTGTATCGATTCCAGAGGGGGTGCGATGATTCAACGCAAGGTCGGTCGGTCACTGTGCGGCATTGGCTGCGCAGCCTTGACGCTGGGACTGTTGGTCAGTGGCTCGGTTCTCGCTACGAACGCAGGAGCGTCTAAGGCGCCGCCGAGCACGTTCAAGTTCTCGTGGGGGACGTTCCATGTTGCGAGCAGGATCGAGAAGAACATTCGCGCGCACAAGGCGCTGAACTTCGACATGTCCTACCAGGCTGTTTCCGAGGCTGGTGCCCCTGCCGAGCTACGTGCGGGCCTGAGTCGAGGGGCCGCCTGGGTCAAGAAGACCTACGGTGTGACGATCAACGTCAAGCTTATCGGGAGCACGAACACAACAGCACCGGCGCAGATCAGCCAGATTACGAGCCTCGTGAGCGCGGGTGATCTCACATGCGTCGGCGTCGAGCCCATCACGCCAGGTGCGTTCGAAAAGGTCATCAACTCGACGATGAGCGCCGGTGTGCCGGTGATGACCGTCAACACGGACAGTCCGCCGTCCCACCGCATCGCCTATTACGGCGTGGACGACACCACACCGAAGTCGCCGTTGTGGACTGGAAGGGTCGCAGGGGAGTACACGGTCAGATGGGCGAGGAAGCACCACATCGCCTTGAGATCGGCTGCCCTGATTACGGGTACAACGAGCGCACCCTGGGCGCAAGGGCGCATGAAGGGCTGGGAAGAAGTCGTGAAGAGCGCGTTCCCGCACATCAAGATCGTGGGGACGCCGACTGATGCTCTGACGACCGGGTACACACCGTCACCGATTACGTCAGACATGTCCGCCTTCATGACGGGCCATCCGACAGTCCAGTTCTACTTCGACAGCGACTGGGGAGCAGCTGAGATCGGCGGGCTAATCGCGAGTAGGGGCCTCAAGGGGAAGGTGTTCACGCTCGGCTTCAATGTCAATTCGACTTACATCAAGGACCTGAAGGCGGGAGACATCATCGGCACGGTCGACCAGCGCTACGATCTCCAGGCAGAGAACTTCGTGAAAGGCTGCGCGAGCATGCTGCTTGCTGGGAAGGTTCCGTCGCCGCACCAGTACATTGACCCTTCGATCTGGACTCCCACAAACGTGCAAGCAGCGGTAGCGCTGTACAAGAGCATTCCCGGCTCCCTGACATAGCGGCAGAAGGACGGAAGAGCGCATTACTTCGCCAGCTGAAAACGGGAAATCGTGGCGCGCTAGGAGCTAGGAGCTCGGGTCAGCAATCGAAGGGCAGCCCTCATTGGTTCTGACCCGAGCACCGGCTGTCCGTGCCAGCGTACGTAGGAGTGGTGATCTCCAACGGAGACCAGATCAAATGCTGATCGTCGACAGTGTGCGGAAGACGTACGGGGAGACCCACGCTCTCGCGTCGCTCAGCCTCCAGGCCCACCCGAGAGAGATCCTCGGGATCGTCGGCGCCAACGGAGCCGGAAAGAGCACGTTGGTAAAGCTGCTTGCTGGAGAAGAGCGGGAGGACGGCGGTACCATCACGCACAACGACCTCGTATTGTCGCTCGAACGGCGTCGTGAGCTGGTCGCAGTCGTGCATCAGGAGCCACAGCTGTTCCCGAACCTGACGGTGGCAGCCAACCTGATGGTCGGTTGGGGAGGGATTGCAAAGCCCCGGCCGACGCCAGAAGTAGAGGAGCTTCTCCAGCACCTTCATATTGGCGACCAGGCGAATGAGCTCCTCGAGAACACGTCCATCGCCGTGTGGCAGTTGACGGAGATCGCGCGAGCTCTTCTGCGATCGGCCGAGGTGTTCGTCTTCGACGAGCCGAACTCCGCGCTCACGAAAGACGAATCCCAAGAGATGTTCGAGCACATGAGGCGCCTGCGTGACGCCGGCAAGCTGGTGATCCTGGTCTCTCATCGCCTGGCAGAAGTCAGCGAAATCTGCGAGCGCGTCGTGGCGATACGTGACGGGAGCGTCGTGGGCGCCATGTTTGGCCGTGAAATCACGACTGAGAACCTGGCATCGATCCTGACTTCTCAGGGGTTGGGGGGTGCCGCATCGCCTGCGATCGCGGCACCATTGGTCGCCTCCGATGCGCCGCCGGTCGCTGAAGGCACTGGCGCACCGGGTGGCTCGGGAGACGGTCCGCTGCCAGGCAGGATCGCCGAGATGCAGATTGACGCAGCGAACCTCAGCATATGCGGCATACGAGGTCACGTCGTGGCGGTGACCGGTCCGGAAGGCGGTGGAGGACGTGAGCTTGTGCGGAGTGCGCCGCTCGTCGGCGAGACCGGGCGCGTGCGCCGCGCGTACATCCCCGCAGATCGGCGCCAGTGCCTCTTCTTTAACATGTCAGTAGCCGCCAATATCGCTTCCCGCTTGAATCGACGCGAGCTGCCGTCCCGCCGCCAGCTCATCACCAGGCGGTTGCTTGCGGAAGCGGCTGACTCCTACATCGAGGACTTCCGGATCAAGGCGGCGCACCCAGGGGTGATTGTCGGAAGTCTAAGCGGCGGAAACCAGCAGAAGGTTGCACTCGCATGTGCGCTGGCGGTACACCCGGACCTGTTGATCGTCGAAGAACCCACTCGTGGCGTTGACATTGCCACCAAGATTCAGATCCACGACATCCTCGGGTCATTCGCGCGATCGGGAGGTGCGGTCGTGATGTTCGTGAACGAGTTGGAAGACGCTGTCGGGTGCGCGGATCGTCTGTTCGTAGTGGACGACCAGGTGGTGCAGGGCTGCTTGGATGTGGACAAGTCAAGCGACCTCGAAGCCCTCACCATCTTGGTGAACCAAAAGCTGGGGAAGCAGGTCAATGCCGCTTAGGGGCGAACTGAACGTCGACAAGAGCGGCGCACGTTCAGCGGATCCAAAGGCAGAGCCAACGGGTGCTGCGTCGAGAACTGACTTGGAAGCGGGCGTGGGAGTCGTTCGCACGTCGTCTGGCACCGTCAGAAACCTGTTACGAGCTTGGAGTCGTATCGGAGGACTTCTCGTCGCTGTGATCGCGTGTGCGATCGTGTTCGAGGGATTGAATACGGCATTTCTCAGCTCCGCGAATATCCTCACAATTTTCAAGACCACGAGCAGTCTCGGCATCATCGCGATGGGTGAGATGGTTGTACTTCTCGTCGGTGAAATCGATCTGTCCGTCGGATCGCTCTACGGTCTCGGGGCGATGTCAATTGCCCTTCTCTGGGTTCACGGTGTCCCGTTCGTGCTTGCATGTCTTGCCGGGCTCGGAATCGGATTCGGGGCAGGGTTGATCAACGGCATCGTCACCACCTACATCGGAGTCAACTCGTTTATCACCACGCTCGGGATGTTGAACCTCGCCGAGGGAATCACGTTCCTGGCCAGCAACTCCGCGTCGGTGAACCCGCTCGCGACGGACCCGGGCTACTCCATCTTCGAGGCCTTCGGGCAGGACCAGGTCTTCGGGGTGGTGCCAGTTCAGATTTTTTGGCTACTTGGCATTGCGGTGATCATGTACGTGGTCGTCCACAGGAGCATGTTCGGCTTCAAGAGTGCGGCGATCGGCGGCAACGGTGTCGCGGCAAAGGTCGTCGGTCTCCCCGTACGCCGGTACAAGATCATCGCCTTCGGACTGAGTGGCACCCTGGCGGTACTGGCCGGCATTATCGCCTTTTCGCTGGTGGGTGCGACGTCGCCCACGGCAGGATCGAGCCTTCCTTTCACGGTATTCGCAGCGGTGATCATCGGTGGCGCGAGTCTTTCGGGGGGCCGGGGCACGGTGTGGGGAACCTTCCTGGGCGCGCTGTTCTTGACGCTCATCTCGAACGGACTGTCGCTCCTCGGCTACGGACCGTTCGTCCAGCTCATCTTCGTTGGGGTCGTCATCGTGGTCGCTGTCGCCGTCGATCGCCTGACGTCGCGCGGACACGACCGCCAGTCCGCGCCGGTTCAATGGTAACGCCGACGGAGCAGGAATCTTCGGGCCGCGTGCGGCTCGAAGCCGGCCCGCTCAACTGCGACATCGTCGGTGCCGACGTGTGGAATCTTTGTGTCGGTCGGCGACGCCTGCTCACTCGCCTGTACATCGCCGTACGGGACGCGGCCTGGAACACCATTCCGTTCAGGTGCCGTACAAGTGTCGTGGAACAGGCGGGTGACGCGCGAGTGATGTCCATGTCTTGCTCCGTCGATAGCCCACCTATATCCGCAAAGTGGGCTGTGCGGATTGTCTTGTCGAGTGCAGGTACGTTCCGCTACGAGATGTCTGGCGAGGCCCTGTCGGATTTCGAGTTTGCCAAGATCGGACTGAACCTTCACCACCCGCTACCGGAGACGCTTGGAAGTCGATTCGAAGCCCGTCGCGGAGATCGGTCGGTGACCGGCCGCATTCCCGCTCTCATCGATCCCCAACTCTTCGTCGAGGGGAAGCTTACCGGCATGTTCATGCCGTACGACCGCCTCACGCTCCACAGCGCGAGAGACGATCGTGTCGAATTCTCGTTCGAGGGTGACGAGTTCGAGATGCAGGATCATCGGAATTGGACGGACTACAATCTCAAGACGTACGGCACCCCACTCGAGGTGCCCCTTCCCCTCTATGCGCGGGAAGGGGACCGCATCGAACAGGCTGTGTCGATCGACGTACACGGGGCGAAGGCCTTTTGGACCTCCGCACGCGGCCGAGCAGCCGAACCGCGTGTTGCGATCGTGCGGCACGAGCTAGTGAAGCGGCCTTCTCTCGGTACCGAGTTCCCCGATGACCTGGGGAAGCCACGCGAGGCGACCGCCTCTCTCTCAAAGGCGATCGGACTCGACTATCTGCGCGTCAACCTGGACCTGTCGACGGCAGAGGGGATGGCTCGCGCCCACATGCACGCGGAGGTCGCCGAGGAGTGGGGCATTCCGCTGGAGCTTGTTGTAGTCGTGACCCCAGGGGGGGCGCGCTTAGAGGAGCTTGCCAGCCTACGTGAGTGGCTTGGTTCGAGCACGGCGCGAATCGTGAGGACTGTTGTCCTCGAAGGGCCGCGGGGATTCATCATCGGTCGGACCACCACCCCACCCGCGACCGTGCGGGACGTCAGGACTGTGTTTGAGCAGTTCGGCGCAGTACCGTGCATTTCGGCAACCGAGCAGTTTTTTGCCGAGCTCAACCGTTGGTGGCCAGACGCAAGCGAGATCGACGGCTTCGGGTTTTCTATCTGCCCGCAGGTGCACGCGGCCGATGAAACGTCCCTAATGGAGAACTCGTTCGGGCAATCAGACACTGTGCTCACTGCTCGGCTAAAAAGCGGTGGACGACCCGTGCACGTTGTGTCGGTCGAGATGATCGGCAAATACGGCCCGTATCCGGGAGGCGTCCCGAAGGTGGACGATCTTTCGAAGTACGGTGACCCACGACAGCATCAGATGTTCGGTGCCGCCTGGACGCTCAACTCGCTTGTCCAACTGACGGTGTCCCACGCTGCGTCCGCGACCTATTTCGAGCTTTTCGGAGATCGAGGCGTTGTGCAGGAAA
>JAJZAM010000026.1 GCA_021799445.1 Actinomycetes bacterium | reverse complement strand
GGTCGCATCCAACCCCGTCACCTGCTCGGCCAACCAGAGATACTCCGCCAAGGTGAAGTAGCGGATCAACGGGCGAGGCGCTCGAGTAGCTCTTTGTCGCGATCGAGCAGCTTTCGAGCACGAGCCGTGAAGTCCTTGTCGGCCCGGACCCGCTGGATCTCCGAAGCCAGGGACTCGACGATGAGCGCGTTGACGCTCACAGCGCGCACGCGTGCTACCGCCTCGGCCTGGTTGGCGAGCTCTTCTGGGAGCCTGACGGTGGTCTGCTTCGTCATGAATACACGATATCACGACATCACTTGGTGTGAGGCTGCTGAAGGTCGTCTTCCGGTACCGCCAGCGTTGCCGCAGCTTCGTGCCCCTGCCAGGGCGCCAAGAACATGGGAAACCGTGCGTCGGGTGCGGAAACTCCTGATCATCTCGGGGGTCGTCGACCTCGCGATGAAGCCTCCGCAGCGCTGATCCTTGTCGTTCACCGTCCTAGTGTCTGTGCGCCCGGCTGGCGCCTCGCCCGACTCCAGGCAGAGCCGGAGCATTGCCCCCTTGGTCACTCGAGGAGGTCGGTTACGCTCCTGGCGGGATCGGTGCCGGCGAGCCGGAGTGAGACCTCGGCGCGGGCCACGAGGTCATGGGGCGCGACAGACGGTTCCTGCAGGGCAGCGTGAACGATCCGGTCGAATGCCGCGCCGACCAGCGATGGTGCGCATCGAAGGGTCGAGAGCATGGCCACTGAGTCGCTCCTCCCCGCGTGTAGAACGAGGTTGCGTTGGCGGTACAGCCGTCGAAAGGCCTCCGCCGTGTAGTAGTGGACACGACCGAGCACCTCTGCCGGCCTCGCCAGGACCTCGGACATTCTCGCCGCAGCAGTGGCATCCGAGGGAGCAGGGAACTCAAGCGGTGCCCCGTTGGAGATGGCTCGGAGAAGCAGGTGGCAGCGCTCACGGTTGGAACCGCACGCGGTGAGCTCTCGGGCCAGCGGGTCTTGGTGTGACGAGCTGTAGGCGTACGCGAGGGTCGTGATCTCGGCACGAGGCAGGCTGCACGAGACGAGTGCCCCGAGCTCGTCTGCGGCCTGGACGTTCGGGGCGTCCTGGCGCTTGAGGATGGCTTCGACTGCCGCCCAGCCCCCGGCTACCGCCGACTCGGGCGCGCCACTTTCGAGTGGTGCGAGCAGGTCGAGCGCGGAACGGATGCGACCGCCCAGGGCAGTATGGGTTGTCTCGAAGAGCACGCCCTGGCGCGAGAGCGAGTGCACCTCCACCTGGCGCCGGGGTCGTCGCAGTGGGAAGGTCCTCGGAGAGCCGTGCACGAACGCCTCGTCGTGCACGACGAGCTCGTCCTGGCCGGGAAGACCGACCACGACGCGAGCAGCAAGGCTCTGGACGATGTCGCTCGCGGTCTCGACGGCGCGCCAGGGGTCGCGGGCCTCGACGTCGAAGGTGACGGCGCCGTTTTGCCGGACGGCGGCACCCGGACCGGGGCCGTGCTCGCGGATCCACTGCGACGCGGCCGGGGGTTCCAGCCAGTTGGCGGGCATCTGCTGGCCGTGCCGGGGAAGCGACCGGAGCGGGATCAGCACCTGATAGGCGTGCGGGGGCCGCGCCTCGAGCTGGCGTGACTCGTCGATGAGGTCAGCGACCGTCATGGTCGTACGGCTGGCCGTGATCGCCGTCAGCCACCTGTGCAGCTGGTCGGGGCTGAAGCCACGGTCAAGCAGGTGTGCCCCCAACGATCGAGAGGTGAGCTCGTTCTCAGGGGGCGGACCAGGAGCAGTCCACGCCGCGTGCCATTGGTCCAGGTAGCTCGGTGAGCGCTCGGCGAGAAGAAGCTGCAGCCGACGGAGCGAAGCGCTGTCTTGGTGGACAGTGCCGAGAGCGCGTCGGAGCTCGGTCCGGACGGGGCCAGGTCCCATGCCCGGATCCCGGCCGACCTGCCTGACAGCGGAGGTTGCGAGCCCGCTCACGGCGCGCTCATGGAGCTGCCCTTCGCGCTGCAAGGCGGCCGACTCGAGGACTTCGTGCAGCAGTGCCACGGTGCCACGGTGCCGAGGTTCCAGAGGCGCCGTTGCCAGGGCGTCCGCCTGCCCCAGTAGTCGTGCAGCCGAGCGGCGATGTAATCGCAGTCAGTCAGGGCCATCGGCTGCTATCATGGCAGCAGGACAAACCGTCCACGGACTACCCGGGGAGGGCCACCCGAAAGGGTCGCCCTCCCTTGTCACGTCTGGTGCCTCGCTCACCGGCTCCGCAGAGTCCGTCGCAGGGCGCGTCACAGCCCTGTGCGATCCTGTTCACATGCGAGTAACGCACCTGAGCGCTCGGGGACTGCTCTCCTTTGGCAAGGAGTCCTTTACGCTCAACCTCGCCGAGAGCGGCCCGAGCGTGCTCGTCGGGCCGAACGCTTCGGGCAAGTCGAACCTGGGTACGCTCGTGGACCTGGTGGTGACCGCCGTTGCCTGGAGCAGCGCGCCCGCGGCGGGCGGTTATCCTGCCGGCCGCAGCCGCCAGCGCGAGGTACTCGTGGAAGCCGCCCGAAGCGCCCGCCACCGCGGCTTGCCAGAGGGGACCGCGGTGGAGGCCCGTCTGGGTATCAAGCTGACCCGTGACGTCGAGCGGGAACTGGTCACCTCGTTCATGCGGGCCGTGATTGCCTCATCGTCGGGCGAAACCGCGTCGCAGCGCAAGCCGTCCGTGGAGTCTTGGGCACTCGGCTTGCCGACCGACGCGTTCACTGCCCTCTTCCGCGGCGAACTGGTCGTATCCCACAGCGGGGTGGCGGGCAGCGACTGGCGGGTGTGCTTCGAGCCGGCTGACAAGATTGCGGAAACCGATGTGGCCGTGCTGATGAACAGCTACAACGCGATGCTCGTCCGAAGAGGTGAGGCGCCGCCGCCTCATCGCCTCTCCGACTTGGGCGTCATGCTCGGCTTCGAATCCGACCGCGGTAACACGGTGCAGACGGCACCAGGCAACCCACCCGATCCGGGAGCGGTGCTCGGCCACTTGGTCCCTGAGCCGGGATCAGCGACAGTCCTGCTGGTCCACTGCCCAGCCTCGACTCCCGAGCAACTGCCCGAGGCGACCCGGGTGTTCCTGCGCAGGGCATCGCTCGAGGCCAGTCTCCAGCCGAACAGCCTCTGGGGGCCAGGCGTGGTCTGGGAGCGGATCTTGCGCCAGGGAGTGCGGCATCTGCGCGCCCAGGGCGCAGCACTCAGCGCGTTCGACGACGCCGGGCTACCCGCCGGCCAATGGGTGTACAGTGCCGATGCGCTCGCCGAACCGGCCGGTGCGGAGATCACCGACCTGCCGCGGAGCCTGTGGGAGCTGCACAACGCCGGGCCCGCCTCCGCCGGCCGCCTCCGCTCTGTGCACGAGGAGTTCGCCGAGCTCGCCCCTGGCTGGGAGTTCGCCGTTGCCGGGCGCCTCGAACCATCAGCTCGTCCGGCCGAGCCGGTCCCCCTCCAGCTCGCCGTCGAAGCGAGCACCGGGGCGGGATCACTTTTCGCGATGCCCTACCGGCCGGTCCACGCCCTCCCCGCAGGCTCGGCGCCAGAGCGATCGGAGCTGGACGTGGCGCTTCAGGTACAGCTCTTCGCCCATAGGACCGCTGGGAGCTGGGAACCGCTCGCCGGGGCGGGCACCGGGGTGGTCCAAGCCCTTCTCCTCGCCGACGCGCTCTCCGACCAGCATGAGGTAGCGGTTCGTGTTGTATCCCCCAGCACCCCCCAGGCGCTGCTCGTGGAGGCATTCGGTCGCCGCACCCGCGAGGTGTTCGCCGTGGGCGATCCTGCGCAGGCCATCTACGGGTTCCGTGGCGCCGACCTCGGCAACATCCTGGCCTTCGGGCGTCGCTACCCCGAGGCGACGATCTACGAGGTCGCCACCAACTACCGCTCCACGCAGAACATCCTCGACGCGACCTCGTCGATGCTCGCAGCAGGTCGGGGGCAGATGCGTGTCGCACCCGTGGCACACACGCACGAAGTGGGCAGCGTCACCACGGAGCGTTACGCCACATCGGCGCTGGAGGCAGAAGCAGTGGCAGCCCGGGTGCGGCAGATGAGCGAGGCGGGCGTGGCGCGTTCGGAGATCGCAGTGCTCTACCGGGTAAACGCGCTGAGCCGCAGCGTCGAGTCGGCGTTCTTGCGCCACGAGGTCCCCTACAGGGTCGTCGGGGGCATGCGCTTCTTCGATCGCCGCGAAGTGAAGGACGTCCTCGCCTGGGTGCGCCTTGCGATACGCCGTGACGACGTGATCGCCTGGAGTCGGGCCGCGGGCGCAGCGGCGCGGGCGGGGCGCGGAAGCGCTCGGGGAGATGGCCGACCTCGCCGAGGAAACGGCTGCTCTCCTTTCCGAAGACGGGAACCTCGGAGGGCGCCTGAGGCAAGTCGTCGAGGCGCTCGACTACGAATCACACCTCGTGGTGGTCTGCAAGGACCAGGACGAGGTGGCGACCCGCATGGAGAACCTCGCCGAGCTCGGAGCCATGGCCACGCATTACGCCGACGCGGCTGCCTTCGTCGACGCAGTGGACCTCCTGAGCTCGCTCGACGAGGCAGGCGACGAGGATCGGGTGTGGTGCTCGACGATCCACGCGGCCAAGGGCCTGGAGTGGCACGCAGTGTTCATCCTCGGCCTGGAGGACGGCATCTGCCCCCATGGTAGGTCGATCGAAAAGGGGGACATAGAAGAGGAGCGCCGACTGCTCTACGTCGCGATGACGCGGGCGAAACGTCAGCTCGCTCTCTCATGGTGCGCTGAGCGCACCATGTGGGGCTCGCGTGTCTTGTCCGCGATCTGCCGGACCCGCTCGGCCAAGTCTGCCAGCATCTCGTCGACCGATGGAACCGGGAACCTGCTGATCTCCATTAACGAAGCCTAGCCACGCCAGTGGGGAGCTGGCGCCCTGTGTGGCTGGCGCCCTGCTGCCCATCGCGCGGCCAGAGCCATCGAAGTCGCAACGGCTCCCCCGGTTACGGCTGTCCTTGCCATCGGGACTCAGCGGAGCTCTGCTACATACCTCGCCAGCTGGTCGGCCGTTCTCGGAGCCCCGTAGGCGAGCTGTGCAGCGAGCTGCTCCCACGCAACGAGGACATCGCCCACGCTCTGGGCAAGTACGACGAGATCCACGGCAGGACCCGCTAGCGGCACGATTCCATAGCGCTGGCTGCCACCGGAGGGCTTGCCATCGCTATGGCTGAGAATGCCATCACCAAGCACAGGCCCATTCCCGGACACAGGCCTGGAGCCCCGTTGCATCGCAAGCCCATGAGCATCTGCCATCCAGCCGCGTGGACGGTCCCACTCGAGATTTACCACCAGGCACGATCCCATGACCCTGGCCCCCCCGAACACCGCAGGACCCTGAATTGCCCGGCTGGAAGTCCCAAGGCGCAGCTCCTGCCGGCTGAGCGGCCTGCCGGCCAGATCCACCCTACGACGGATCACGGCCTCCCCTCCCACTTCGCCCTGCCGGCCCATCACCACGACGTCAATCCACATGAGCTCTGCACCAGGAGCCAGGTCGATCGTGACCTCGCTACGATGGCGACATCCACCCAACGCGACCAAGGGTTGCGGTACCCAGTGCAGCGTGGCTCCCTGCTCCACACGCGCCTCGACGCGTAGGATCGAGCGCTCGGCTCCCACACCGGGGCGGGCATACGAAGCGGCCACCGACCCCACCCGCAGCCGCGCGCCGCTCCCCACGCTCACCTTGCACGACAAGTTGTCGCCTCCGAGCGGTCCGGCTGCTCCCCCCACGAGGAACACGCCTCGGGAGGTCGGACGTGGTGCCAGGGGAGCCTCGCCCCAGCACTCCACCAGGCGGTCCGCCCCCTCGCCTGTATGCTCCACCACGATGTGCGCCCGCCCATTCATCGAAGCGCCAGAAGTGGAGGATGGGACGGGAGCAGCAGTCGGGCAGACCGGGAGATTGATGGGGCTCAAAGCCTGGCCAGCACCAACTCGGCCATCATCCACCTGACCACCTCGTCGACACCTTCACCGCTTCGAACAGTAGTGGGGATCACCGGGCGGCCATCCCGGACTTCCGCTGCGTCCGCGAGCATGCGGTCGACATCAGCCCCGACCATCGGGGCCAGGTCGACCTTATTGACCACGAGGAGGTCCGACCGCGTCACTCCCGGCCCTCCCTTGCGAGCAACCTTGTCACCGCCGGCCACGTCGAGCACGAAGATCTGCCTGTCGATCAGGCCGTAGCTGAAAGTCGCCGTCAGGTTGTCCCCACCGCTCTCGATGAGAATCACCCCCTCCTGCCCGATATCCTGGCCGAGCTCGTCCACCGCATCGAGATTGGCACCTATGTCGTCCCTGATGGCGGTATGCGGACAGCAACCTGTGCGAACGGCCCTGATCAGCTTCGCATCCAGCACTCCGAGGCGGCGAAGGGTGTCGGCGTCCTCGGTCGTATAGATGTCGTTGGTCACCACCCCTACTGGCACAACACCTCGTAATCGCTCGCAGAGCGCCGCCACCAGTGCCGTCTTGCCACTTCCGACCGGCCCCCCGATGCCGAGGCGCCGCGGACGCGGCCGTTCGTCGGCGGGTCCTGCGGGCCATGACCCGCTCCCTGATCTAGGTGAGTGCTCGTGCCCAGCCGCTATGTCACGATGCAAAGAGTCGTTCCTCTCGCTGCAGGTGTGCTTCGGCAGCCAGCTCGCTCAGTGGAGCAGCCAGCCAGGATATCCATTCGGTCCCACCGGTCCCACCGGTCCCACCGGTCCCACCGGTCCCACCGGTCCCAGCAGCACCGTTGGCAGCAGCGGCGGCACTGCTGGATGCCAGGGGATCTGCCCTGGCCAGCACGCCGACCAGAACCTCCAGAGCCGCGAATGGATCGAGACCTAGCAGGCGCACCGCCGCCCACAGAGGTGCGCTCACCAAGTCGTAGAGCGCCACCCGAGCCACGTCAGAGGGAACCAATCCCACAGCCGCGCCAACCGCTCCGAGAACGACCCAGCCGTGGCGTCCGTCCAGGACCACATAGGACGCGCTCGGGACCCATGCAGGCCATGCGGCCCGGACAGCTCGTAGCCAGCGATGCCCCTGCTCCCGGGATACCGACCGTGCTGAAGCCGAGGCGAGACGTGCGTCGACCGCCTCGTCCAGCAGATCCAGATCCTCCCCGAGTGTCCTACCTGACTGCCTGCCTGCTGGCGCGACCGCCTTTGCCGCTCCATGTGCAGCTACATTTCCAGCTGCCGCCACTTGAGCGGCCATCGGCCCCAACGTCTCGACCCGGCCTGCCAGGAACTCTTCTGCGCCCGCCAAGTCCCTTACGTCTCCCCAGGTGATGGCCTGTTCCATGCCCGCCGAGTATGCATGCCCCCCGGAGGGAAAGCGACCGTCCGCCAGGAGCATGAGAGTTGAGTACCTGGCTCGGCGAGCGTCGCCGGCCAACCCATCGCCAGCCAACCCGTCGCTCCAGAGCGGTATCCCTGACGACATCACACGTAGCCGTTCCTCACAGGCACACGCACCTCATCAGAACAGGAAGTACCGCTGGGCCAGTGGCAGCTCTACAGCCGGAACAGGCTCCACTTCCTCGCCGTCGATCCGAACCGTGAAACGCTCAGGGTCTACTTCGATCCGTGGTAGGCAGTCGTTCTCCGGAAGATCAGTCTTCATCCTGCCGCTCACGTTCGCGGTAGGCCTGAGGGACGCCTCGAGACCGAGCTGCTCCGATATGCCGGCCTCCAGGCTCACCGGCGATACGAAGGCAATGCTCCGCTCCGCTGCCACAGAGCCGGAGCCTGCGAACATCGGACGAGCGAGGACCGGCTCCGGAGTCGGTATCGACGCATTGGCGTCTCCTAGCGCGGCCCAGGCCACCATGCCACCCTTGATCACCACATCAGGGCGTACACCGAAGAAACGTGGATCCCACAACACCAGGTCGGCCAGCTTGCCCTCGGCAACGCTACCGATCTCGGCGTCGAGACCATGGGCAACTGCCGGGCAGATCGTGTACTTCGCCACATAGCGCCGCACGCGGTGGTTGTCGGCAGGCCCGTCACCCGCCAGTGCGCCGCGGCGCCCCTTCATGACGTGGGCTGTCTGCCAAGTGCGCATGATCACCTCGCCGACCCGACCCATCGCCTGCGAATCAGAGCCGATCATGGATATGGCACCCATGTCGTGAAGGATGTCCTCCGCTGCGATCGTGGTCGGACGAATCCTGCTCTCGGCAAAGGCCAGGTCCTCGGGTAGGTCGGGACTCAGATGGTGGCACACCATGAGCATGTCGAGATGCTCATCTATGGTGTCCACCCCGTAGGGACGTGTGGGGTTGGTCGAGCTGGGCAGCACATTGGGCTCACCTGCCACCCGGATGATGTCCGGCGCATGCCCTCCACCCGCTCCCTCTGTGTGATACGCATGGATCGTCCTCCCCCCGATCGCCTCCAGGGTGCTCTCGACGAAGCCCGCCTCGTTCAAGGTGTCCGTGTGTATCGCGACCTGGACCCCAGCCTGGTATGCGACGTCAAGGCAGGTCGATATTGCCCTCGGTGTGGCCCCCCAGTCCTCGTGCACCTTGAACCCCGCAGCCCCGCCGGCAAGCTGCTCCCACAGGCCGTCTACCGAGACGGTGTTGCCCTTGCCAAGGAGCGCGACGTTCACCGGGTAGGCATCGAGCGCCTGGAGCATGCGGGCGAGCCACCAGGCACCCGGGGTAACGGTTGTCGCCTTGGTTCCTTCCACGGGTCCGGTACCACCCCCTATGACCGTGGTCACACCCGAGGCAAGCGCCTCGTCGATGATCTGAGGGCAGATCAGATGAACGTGGCAGTCGATGGCACCCGCGGTGAGGATCTTTCCATTGCCCGAGAGGACCTCGGTCGACGGGCCGATGACCAGATCCGGGTGGACGCCATCCATCGTGTCTGCGTTTCCTGCTTTGCCGAGTGCAACGATCCGCCCGTCGCGTATGCCGATATCGGCTTTGATGACGCCCCAGTGATCAACGACGACCGCTCCCGTCACGACCAGATCCGGGGCCCCTTCGGCACGTGTGGCCGTTCCCTGGCCCATCGACTCGCGGATCACCTTGCCGCCGCCGAACACCACCTCGTCACCTCCGACGCAGCGATCCTCGGTCACGGTGACGAACAGGTCGGTGTCTCCGAGACGCACGAGATCACCTACCGTCGGACCGTACAGGCGTGCGTAGTGCTCGGCGGCGATCCTCATCGCGGGGCCATCCCGTCGTCGCTGTCGAGTGGCCCGCCTGCGAGTCCCCTGAGCCCCGGAACCCTCCGCCTGCCCGCGATCGGGACTAGATCTACCGTCCGCTCGATGCCGGGCTCGAAACGCACCGACGTCCCGGCTGGTATGTCGAGACGCCTGCCCCAGGCCGCCGACCGGTCGAGCTCCAATGCGGCATTGACCTCCGCGAAGTGGAAATGAGACCCTATCTGGACCGGCCGGTCACCCAGGTTTGCAACTACCAGGCTGATCACTGGCCGCCCGGCATTGACCACGATATCGTCCGCGGCACCATCACTACCGTCCCCTTCAGCGTGACCGGATCGTCCTACCCTGGCACCACCCACCACGATCTCGCCAGGAACGCCCGATACACTCCTCGAGACAACAGTCAAGGTATCGGCCTGTGAATGGTCACCAGCTTGGTCCCGTCACGGAACGTCGCCTCAACCTGGATCTGCTCGATCATCTCCGCAACACCTTCCATGACCTCTTCGCGACGCAGAACCCTGCGCCCGTCTGCCATCAACTCCGCAACGGACCGCCCGTCACGCGCTCCCTCCATGACAAAGGAGCTGACCAGCGCAACGGCCTCCGGGTAGTTGAGCTTCACACCCCTCTCACGGCGATCACGCGCGACCATGGCGGCCACCGACAGCAGCAGCTTCTCTTGTTCGTGGGGCGTGAGTCTCAACGCGTCTGCCTCACATGCTCAATCGGCTACACGCACGATCGCCGCGATCGGGGCCTGGCCGGGAGGCGCCTGGTGCTCGGTGCCCCCCGAGACGAAGATCCTCGAGTCACCGGTCACTGCGGTTATCACCGCACCGGTGGCAGCGCGTGCATGCCGCTCGTAGTTGATATCGGCGTCCGAGAGCATGGTGGTGCGAAATCCCCGAAGCATGCCACCAACCGGCGCTTCGGCCTTGGCGAACACAGCCTGTATCCTTCCCCGCTCACCATCATCGGGCTCACAGTCAAACGCGAGGCCGGCCGAGCGGAGCGCTGACCGGACCCCGTCGATGTCAACTGCGTCCTCGAGTGATGAGTGGCCTATGCGGAACTGCCCACCGGCACGGGGTGAGTTCGCGAACACGACCACCTCCGCAGCCGTGAGCTCACCGCCTGCAGAGGTTGACGCCACAGCCGAGTACAGGTCCATGTCGTTTGCGATCACGCCTTCATCCAGCTGATCAGGCGACACCTCCCCCAGGCCGAGCGCCACCCCCAGGGCAGATGCTCCCCGGGCATATGCCTTCGACCGGTTGGGATCGGTGGTCACTACCGCCTTACCGCGTCCGGCAGCATCCGCTATGCCTGCCGGTGTAAGCAGTGGGCCTTTCACCTGAACATAATGCACGGAGTCCCCCGAAGAGCCAAGATCATCCAGTGCACGGCGAACCGCGTCGGCAACCTCATCAACCTCCACCATACGGCCCACCTCCTCGGGGAGCAACGGCCTCGTGCGCTGGACCGAGATTGCAAGCCGGCCCTGGCCCTCGTCTCTGCCAAGGGATGCCCCCTTGCCCGATGTCCCGGCAGGAGCGTCGTCGTCCGAACGGGTGAACACCGTCATATGAGGTGAAAGCACTCCTTCGCAACCGCCGGACCACACAAGCGCCACGCGTTCGGCCACTTCGTCAGCCGACGAGCCGAGGAACTCCGCCAACAGCTGGGCAACCTTGAGGGAGGCCAGTGCCCTGGTGAAGTCGTTGGCGCCACCGTTGCCTTCAGTCTTGCCGATCGACGCCACTACCGTCGCCGGGTCAACCACTCCATCCTCGATCAGATGCCTGAGCCCGCTCACGTCGCCTGGGTCATTCATCGACAACCTGTACACACCGATATTCATATTTGAGCCCTCTTTTCCAGCGTAGGAATTGATACATTGACAACTGGGTTGACCAGGCTGCCTATCCCCTCTGCCCGGCACTCCACGACGTTGCCGGGACGCAGGAACACCGGTGGGACGATCTGGTATCCGCAACCGCCCGGTGTGCCCAGACTGATCACGTCACCGGGTTCCAAGGTGATGCCCTTGGACAGCTCCGCTATCGCCACAGCCGGTGGAAAGATCATGTTCCCGGCTCGCTCGTGCTGGCGCATCTCCCCGTCAACCAGCAGCTCGAGGACAATGTCATCGATGGAGCCGAGCTCGTCGGGTGTCACTATCGCGGGTCCCATCGGACAGAAGCTGTCGAGGCCCTTGCCGTAAAAGAACTGGCTGGTGCGCCACTGGAGGTCGCGAGCACTCACGTCGTTCACCAGGGTGAAGCCGAAGACATGGGCCATCGCGTCTTCTGGTGATATCCATGAGCCCCCGGTGCCCATCACCACTGCCAACTCGACCTCATAGTCGAGCTGCCGGGTCAGACGCTCGTCACAGCGGATGCCCTCACCTGTGCCGACCACCGACGTTACCGTCTTCGTGAAGAACAGCGGTACCTCCGGTATCTCGATCGGTTGGCCCAGAGCGATCGCGTTCTGCTCCACGTGCGACCTGAAATTCAGCCCTACGCAGAACACGTTCTTGTGAGGCCGCGGGATGGGTGCCAGCAGGTCCACGGCTTGGGAGTCGAACAGGTGACGCCGGGAGCCTTCCGGGTCACCACTAACCGCGTCTGCGAGCCTGAGAGCCGACCTAAGCGCGTCCTGACCCGAGGAGATCATCGCAAGCATCGAGTCAAACACCGGATCACGCCCGCTTGCCGCCGACAGGTCCAGGACCGCACCACCGACCTGGACACCGAGGGCAGGCTCGCCCCCAGGATGGGCAAAGGTGACGAATCTCATACTCCTCCCTTCTGCAGCCGGCCCTCTTGAGCCGACAGGACCCCTTCGAGTAGGCAGCCTTCACCCGCAAGGCTCACCCTCCGACCGGCAAGCACCAGCGCATGCCAGAGAGTTGCCGCAACGCTGTCTACGAACGGGATCCCGAGCACTCCCTCGATCTCCCGGGCCAGTCTGGCAGCCCGCAGGTTCGTGCATGCGACCACCACCGCCTGGGACACCTCGCCGTCATCAGCACCGGGGTCGGCACACTCGATCGCCATAGCCCGCAGATCGGCTTCACGCACCTCAGCGAACGCGCTGTTGTCGGTGATACCCAGGTGGCGCTCAGCCACGACCTCTATGCCCTCTCCACCATAGGTAGCCATGATCCGGGCAACCACCCCGTCGACATACGGGGTGACCAGAGCCACCCGGCTAGACCTCGCCAACCGGCAGGCCTCGATCAACGCCAGGGTCGACGTCGTTGCGGGTGCACCGGCGACCAGACCCAACGTCGTGGCAAGATCCCGGTCGTGACCGATGCCGAGCCATGAACCTGAGGTTCCCGCCCACGCGACCACGTCGACTCCGGCGTCACCAAGCAGCATCGCTGCCTCGGACATGGGCTCCAAGCCGAATTGGTGCGATGCACTGTCCTCGAGAGTGATCTCGGTCACCCGTACCCTGCTGAAGTGCAATGAGACACCGGGCAGCCCCCCGGCAATGCGGCACATCTCGGGCTCGAGCACCGTGTTCGACGACGGGACGATCATCCCGATCCTGATCCGGTCCGAACTGCTCGTCTGCAACTGGTCATAGATGGTCATAGATGAGTCCTCATCCCACCGACGATGGTCGGCCGGGACCCTCGAACGGATAGCGCCTGCGGAAAGTCTCTGCAGCTTCCTCGAAGGTGACGAACCTGACTCCATCGTGACCGGCCCAGTACTCGATCAGCCGCTCGACCATGAGCAGCACCTGCGGACGACCGGACACATCCGGATGCAAGGTGATCGGGAACACCGCGTAGTCCAGCTCCCGGTATACCCAGTCGAACTGATCCCGCCACAGCTGCTCGATGTCACGAGGGCTCACGAAGCCGTGGCTGTTCGGGGCCTGCTTGATGAACATCATGGGTGGTAGATCGTCCACGTACCAGTTGCCGCAGAACTCGACCAGGTCCACCTCCTTGCCACGCACCAGCGGCTTCATCCACGAGGAGGCCGGCTTGGAGTAGTCGATGTTCGTCCAGGTATCACCCACTCGGGCATAGAACGGCACGAAGTCGTTGTAATTCTGGGAATGGTCATAGATGAAGCCATACTCCGCTAGAAGCCCAGCCGTCCGCTCCGACATCTCCCACCACGGGGCCACGTACCCCCTGGGCCGCCGACCGGCTATCTCCTCAATTAGGACGATCGAGCGTTCGAGCACCTCACGCTCCTGCTCCGCGCTCATCGAGATCGGGTTCTCGTGTGAGTACCCATGTGCTCCTATCTCATGTCCCGCTTCGGCCACTCGATGCATCTCGTCGGGAAAGGTCTCAGCCGAATGCCCGGGAACGAACCATGTGGTCGACAACCCTGCTCGCTCGAACAGCCGCAGAAGACGGAGGCTCCCGACTTCACCGGCGAACATCCCGCGCTGGATGTCGTTGGGCGAGTCCTCGCCTCCATAGGAACCGAGCCACCCCGCCACCGCGTCCACGTCCACCCCAATGCACACGTCTATCTGCTTCGTGGGTCCGGGTACACCAGACTTCTCCGCGCCTGTCATAGTTCTCCTGTCGTGTTGCTGCAGTCGTATTGCCGGTCATAGCCCTCTGGGCCACACACCACCTCGCACCCCGTCTCAATCGATCAGCTCGTAGGCGAGCAGTGTGAGGAAATCTGGCATCTCCTTGGCGAGCGCCACTTCTTCGAAGAGTTCTGCCGCTTCTTTGAGTCTCCCGCCGCCCAGACCTGCCTCGGCAAGCTCCTCGGCCAACGCTCCCATCTCCTCCTGCTGGATCCGGTGCACGAGGTCCCCCGTGACAGCACCCCCGCCGGCAAGGCCCACGCCATGACGTGACCACTGCCACAGCTGGGATCTCGCGATCTCGGCAGTGGCCGCGTCCTCCATGAGATTGAAGATCGTCACGGCACCTCTCCCGCGTAGCCAGGACTCGAGATAGCGCAGACCCACGGCGATGTTGTTGCGCAGGCCGGATTCGGTCACCTCGGCACCGGGGGTGGTCACGTCCAATAGGTCGCGCGCCTCGACATCCACGTCATCACGTTGCCGTTCGATCTGGTTGGGCCGGTCTCGAAGGGCCGAGTCGAATACCTGCCGGGCAACCAAGACAAGATCCGGGTGGGCAACCCACGTGCCGTCGAAGCCATCTGCCGACTCACGCTCCTTATCAGCGCGGACCTGCTCGAACGCCTGCCGGTTGACCTGCTCGTCTCGGCGCGAAGGCACGAACGCCGCCATCCCGCCCATCGCATGGGCGCCCCGCCTATGGCATGTGTGAACGAGCAGGTCTGTGTAGGAGCGCATGAACGGAACGGTCATCTTGACCTCTGCACGGTCAGGCAACACGAAGGCGGGATCCTCCCGGAACTTCTTGATGAGGCTGAACATGTAGTCCCATCGCCCCGCGTTCAACCCAGTGGCGTGATTGCCCAGGGCGTGAAGTATCTCGTCCATCTCGAACGCTGCCGGGATCGTCTCGACGAGCACGGTCGCCCGAACAGCTCCGCTCGGGATGCTCAGGTACTCCTCGGCGATGTCCAACGCATCGTGCCATAGCCGGGCCTCGACGTGGCTCTCGAGCTTCGGCAGGTAAAGATAGGGGCCGCTTCCCCGTTCGAGCAGTTCCTCGGCGTTGTTGGCCAGATATACGGCGGCGTCGAACAGGCTTGCCGACACGGGCTCTCCGTTCAGGGTCACATGACGCTCGCTTAGATGCCAGCCTCTCGGCCGGACCATCAGCACGGCAGGCTCCTCGCCCAACTGGTAGCGACGACCATCGGGGGCCTCATAGGCGATCCGTCGTCGCACCGCGTCAGTGAGGTTCACCTGACCATCGACCATGTTGGTCCATGTCGGAGTGTTGGCGTCCTCGAGATCGGCCATGAACACCCGGGCCCCGGAGTTGAGGGCGTTGATCACGATCTTGGGGTCAGTGGGCCCTGTGATCTCGACACGGCGATCAGCCAGATCGGGTGGGGCCGGTGGCACCCGCCAAGTACCGCTCCTCACCTTGGCAGTTGTGGTGTTGAAATCGGGCCGCTCCCCGGCATCGAACGCAAGTTGACGCTCGGCGCGAGCGGCCAGCAGTCGCGACCGCTCTTGTCCGAGCCGGCTCTGGAGCAGCTCCATGAGGCCGAGGGCCACTGGGTTCAACACCTCCTGCCGACGGCCGGTCAGTGGAGCCCGAATCTCTAGGCCCGTGGGCATGGCACCCTCCTCTCACTCGTCTGATAGCCAGTGGTGCAACCGTCCTCGTCATCGATAAACATGCTGTTGCACCCAACCTCTACTTCGGCACATGGTTGCCTCTCTCCATCGATACAGAGGTGACAGCCCTAGGCAGCTCGGTCATCGTGTGCACACGAGCCTCCCGCATCCGGGAAGACTGCGCTCCATCGACTGTCTCCGACCCGCCATGCACCATGCCTAGAGCAATGCTTTCGAAGCGGAGCACCACCCGCTCCACTTCGGGGACCTTCTGGATCGCCTCCGCGCACATCGACGTCAGGAGGTGCTGGACAGACTCGCTGCGGACCCCTTGGAAAGCCGACATGATCGCCCCTCGCAGCGACGACCGTAGGACAGGAAAATCAACTTCCGCACTGAGCGGCACCCAGTGAATGCTCAAGTCGCCTGCAATCGCGCGATCAGCTACAGGCTCGTTGGGGGTCATGTCATCACTCAGGAAGCCTTCGAACCTGCTCCCGGTGGCAAGCAGGAGCCTCAGACCCTCTATGCCCGATAAAATCTCGCGCTCCCCACCTGACACCGTGACACGGGACACCTGATCCTCGGAGCCGCCGCACATGAACCCATGGCCTGACGCGCACGACGGCTCCGCCATAGTCATGGCCGTCCATGGTCGCCGAGCAAGCCCAACCTCGACTTCCGGAACGAACGGATACCGACGCCATATCTCATAGGCGATCTCGATAGCCGTCGCCTCCACGGGCTCGCCGGCCGATTCCGTGGAAATCCTCACGGCGAGATTCCGCTGTGCATCGCTGGTGACCAACCGGGTGTTGTCCCCCGCCAGGTAGCTCTCGTCGAGTCCATCGCGCAACAGCACCGATATCCTCTGCTCATACACCATGCCCAACCCACCATCTGGGGGACCGACCACGAGGATGCGTATATCCTCCTTCCCGTAATAACGCGTACCTAGGTCCACAGCCACAACGGTCACGACGCCAGGCGGCTCTGGGCCACACCTTCGAACGACCCCACCACTTCGTAGAGAACAAGCGATACTGCACTGGCAACCACGACGCTTGCCCATAGCACCCCGTAGTCCGAGCCGATCAGTGATGCAGCCATGAGATGGCCTATGCCGCTGCCGGTGATGAGCCACTCGGCCAGGATCGCCCCGAGAATCGCTCCTGGCATTGCGATCTTGGCGGCGGCGAACAGGCTGGGAGTGGCATAGCGGGCCCGTATTCGCACAAGCGTCCCCATGCTGGAGAGGTTGTACGCCCGTGCAAGCTCGATTGCCTGGGGCGGTGCCGACTCGAGCCCCGATGCCACCAGCACGAGCGACGGTACGAAGGTCACGATGGCAGCAATCACGGTCACGCCGGTCACTCCCTGGCCGAATACCAGCGCTATCAGCGGGGTCATCGCTATGAGAGGGACCGACCTAAGGGTCATCACCATGGGGAATATTGCTGCCCGCACGCGTGGGAGCTGGACCAGCACGGCTGCTCCGACCAGCGCGGCTCCAGTGCCGACCAGCCAGCCGAGCATCGCATCGTGCATCGTGACCCCCAATGCCTGGAGCACGGCGTTCCGATGGGCCGTCGAGGACGGACCCTTGAACAGGAATGACCACACGGCCGCGGGTGACTTGGCGAAATAGCTCGAGAGACTGAACGCCTTGAGCGCCAGCGCCCAGATCGCCACTATGACCCCCAGCGAGACTGCCGGACCGGCGAGGCGACCGGCCCTCGTGAACACGGATCGGCGCGCACCGCGGTCGTGCACGGCGGCACCGGTGACCGTCCCGACCTGTGGGTCGCCTCCGAGCTTACGTACCACCAGGAGGATGAGGCCGTAGGCGATACCGGAAACGCCGGTGGCCACGATTCCGATCGCCCAGGTTCGGGCCACCTGGAAAGACTCTTCGGCACTGACCATCGCGACACCGAGCCCGTGGGTCCCACCCAGGTACTCACCGATTATCGCTCCGAGGATGGCAGCCGGAGCCGACAGCGCCAGCCCTCCGCTCGCGCTCGGCAACGCTGCGCGCAGGCGCACCCTGACCAACTCGGTCAACCGGCCGCCACCGTAGGCGTGCACCAGGTCCAGTGATGCCTGATCGGTTGCCCTGAGGCCGGTCATCCAGGCTATGAGACTCACGAAGAACACCGACAATGCCGCAATGGCCACCTTGGTGGCATCAGGGCCGGCAAAGATCAGGATCAGTGGCCCTATCGCAACGGTGGGCACGCAGTAGGTGATGGCACCGAACTGCTGCAGGGTCTTCGACAGGCGGGGAACGAACAACGCCAGCACCGCAAACGCAACGGCCGCGATGTTGCCTATCAACCAACCCCGACCAGCTTCCGACAAAGTGGTCCCCAGGCTGGAAAGGTAGAACCCATCGTGGAACATCACGGCCACCACCTGTGACGGTGGGGGGACCACGTGGCGACCTGGGAACACCACTGCGGTCATCAGCTCCCACAGCCCGAGCAGCACCGCCGAGCCTGCCAGCCCCTCGAGCCAACCTGCGGGAACGGACGCCAGCAACCTTGCTGCGCGCGACCTGTTTGGCTGGCTCACCTCGGGCTGGCTCACCTCGGGCTGTCCTGTCCCTCGGAGAACAGCAGCTGTGAAACCCTGTCGCAGATTGAGTGGAACTCCGGCGAACGCATCGTGTCGGCTGACCTCGGTCGGGGGAGGTCGACGGCCAGCTTCTCAATCACCCTTCCGGGTCGTGGAGCGAGAATGGCAATGGTGTCTGCCAGGAACACCGCTTCGCTGATCGAGTGAGTCACGAGAACCGTGGTCGGCGTCTGGTCACCCCATATGCGAAGCAGCTCTATATTCAGCCGCTGACGCGTCATCTCGTCCAGGGCTCCGAAAGGCTCGTCGAGCAGCAGAACCTGGGGCTCGAGCACCAGCGCTCTCGCTATTGCAACCCGTTGGCGCATGCCGCCGGAGAGTTGTGCGGGCTTGGCCTGGTCGAAGCCGTCGAGGCCTACGAGGTGGATCAGGTCCGACACGAGCTCCCGGCTCTGGCGCCGCCCGGCGATCTGGAGCGGGAACCTGATGTTGTCCGCCACAGACCTCCACGGCAGGAGAGCCGAATCCTGGAACGCTATGCCGGTGTGGTGCTTGCTTCGCGCCACCTCGGGTGGCTCTCCGTGGACGGTTACCGACCCGGTTGTCGGGGTGTCCAGATCGGCGAGTATTCGTAGCAGCGTCGACTTGCCACATCCCGAGGGGCCTATCAGCGCGAGAAATGACCAGCGAGGAGTCTCCAGCGACACGTCCGACAGGGCAAGAAGATCCCCCTTCTTCGCTTTGAATACCTTGCTGACCTTGTCGATCACGATTCCCGAGCCAGAGCTGATAGGGACATTCGGACGTCCCTCGCCACGCTCGGGGGAACTTCCACGGAAGGCGTCCGGGCCAGGGTGAGCAGGTCCGAGCCTGGCATCACCGTCAGGGTCAGCAGGTCCGAGCCTCACCAGGTCCGCAGCGACCGGGAGCGCATCGAGATTGAAGCCGGCGGGCGCTACGGTGAGCTTCATGAGATGATCCCGTTGCTGTAGACCTCGGTGAGGATCTCGTTGGTGAACATTCCCGGAGTCGCGTTGGTTCCACCGAGAGCTAGCGACTTCACCGTCTCGGCCACGGTCTCCGGCGTCATCCAGAGCAGCCCGTGTGAAGCCGTGGCAGGGCTGGTCACCAGTGCCTGCTCGGCCTTGACCGACTCGAACTGCTGCTGGAACACCAGGTGAAGGCTCTTGCCGTAGTCGTAGACAGCGAGCGAGGCAGCCTCGTGCGGATCGGCAAAGGCAGCGCGCCATCCCTTGGCTTCGCCCGTCATGAGGCCTACTATCTGCTTGCGCGTCGAGGCATCCGCCAGGTCCGAGCTCCGGGCGATGTAGATGTCGTCGACAATCGGGTAGCCGAAGTCGGCCAGGAGGAAGGCATAGGTCGGCACCCCTTGAAGATCGAGGATTATGGGCTCGTTGGTGTAGAAGCCGATCAGCCCGTCGATCTGGCCATCAGCCAGCGGCTGGGTGGAGAATTCCACCGTGTTGACCTTCACCGAACTCGGCGGGATGTTATTGACCTTCAAGAACGCCTTCCAGATCGGCAGGTTCGTATCGGACACCCCGATTGTCTTGCCTATCATCTCCTGGGGATTCCGGATCGGATTGCTTGCCCGCGACACGAGGCACGTCGGGCTCTTCTGGAATGCCGCGCCGATGATCTTGAGCGGTGCCCCGTTCAAGATCGCTTGGGCCCCCTCGGCAGTGTGCGTGACGCCAACCAGTGCCCTGCCGCTCACTACCACCGGCTCGGGAGCAAGGTTCGGGCCACCCGGGAGCACCGTCACGTTCAGCCCAGCGTCCTTATAGTAGCCCTTTGACATTGCCATCAAAGTCCCCGCGAACTGGACGTTCTCAAGATAGTTGAGCTGTATGGATACGTCGGCGAGACTGGCCGATCCCTTTGCCGCGGAAGTGGTGGATGGCGAGCTGCTGCACGCTGCCAGAAGCTCCGGACCTACTGCGAGCCCAAGAGCCATCGCCCCTGCACGCTTGAAAAGCTTCCGACGGCTAAGCGGGGCCGACATGAAGCTAGAGGAGGTCCCCAGGGGGGATGTGCTCTCCGGTACTTCTATTCCAGAACCAGCAGACATTGGCGCTCCTTAACGTGGCAGGCAACTTCAGGTCTGGGAAAGCTAGGAGATGACCACTGCCTGCTACCGTACCGATGCCGCATTTCTGGCTTGTTTAGCGACGATTAACAGCGCATGGCGAAAGCGGTCTGACCAATCAGACCCCCGACCGGCCCCTAGCCAGCATGTCTGGCGGATCGGCTGCCCAGGGCATGTTGGACGGACGCGCCTGGTCAGGCAGAATGGTGACGGCGGGCGCGACTGACCTTCGGCGGGACGACCTCTGGCCCGAATATCCTGGCCTGGAGGGCGCCAAGGTGCTCTGCCATCGCCTGGGCAGCTACGTCTCCACGGCGAGCCGCCAGCGCATCCAGGATCGTGCGGTGCTCGGCGATCTGCCTGGTTCGGGTGGGACGGTCACGCGCCACGATGCTGTCGACCAGCAACCACAGCGGGTGCTCCCCGGCATCGACAAGGTGGCTCGTGATGCTCGAAAGTATGGCGTTGCCGCAATGGCTGGCAAGCTCTCTATGAAAAGCCAGGCTCAACGACACGGAGTCGTGCGTACCAGCCGGCTCGGCACCGGGGCCATCCGCCTCGCTCTCGCTCTGCCGCTCGGCCGCGTCAAGCAGATCTTCGAGACGTCTCAGGCCGATCCCGCGTATATTTCCCGCACACAGCCTTGCGACTGGAGGCTCGATCACCTGGCGCACCTCGAGCAGTTCCCTGGGCGAGGAGTCCACGGGAGGTGCTGCCAATGCCCCGGCATGGACCCCCATACCGGTGAGGAAGCAACCCGAACCAGGTCGGACCTCGATTACCCCACCGAGCTCGAGGGCGAGAAGAGCTTCCCGAACCGTCGAACGGCTCACGCCGCAACGCTCGGCGAGCTGGCGCTCGTTAGGCAACCGATCGCCCGCGCTGATGCTACCGACCGCCACGGCCCGCAAGACTTCCTCGGCCACCTCCAGGTAACGACGGCGTCCGGCATTGGCGTCGGTCACAGCACCTCCAAAACACCAGCGGCTCCAATCACCAGGGTAGTCACCACAACAGGATGACCGATCTCTGGACGCCGACGCAGGCACCCGCCTGGACAGCCTCCCGACCTACGCTCAGCGGGTGCTCACGAGCTCTGAGACCGCATCCACCGCCTCCGATAGCTCGTCGCCGGTATTGAAGAACCCCATCGAGAGCCGAAGCGCCCCGAGCCGTTCGATGGACCTGATCAGGATGGAGCGGCGAGCCAGCTCGCGCACCAGGCCATCTGGCTGCATCCCCTCGGCTGCATCATGGATGAGCCTGAAAGTCACGAGACCGGCATGCTCGCTTCCGGTCACCACCTCCACACCCTCGACTCCTGACAGGAAGGGTCCGGGCCGAGGCTGCTAGATCATGGATGCGCCGCTGTGCCCAACGATCTCCTACTGCTCGGGACATTGTCGTGGCCGCGCGCGGGACACTGCCATGGCCGCGCGCGGGACATCCCCCATGGCCGCCAACAGGGACTTTCTGATGGCCGTTGACACCATCGGGCCTAACCAGGAATCCGCCGTAATCGTTGTAGGCATCGACAGTGCCGTAGCTGGCGAACGTCGTCCTTATCTGGGAGACAGCCGCCTGGGAGCTGTAGAGAGCACCCGTGCCCTCGGGCCCGCACAGCCACTTCTGCCCCGGTGCGGAGTAGAAATCGGCCCCAAGGGCCACCACGTCGACGGGAAGGGCCCCGAAGGACTGTGCACCATCGACGACCACGAGGACGCCCCGCTCGTGCGCCTCAACGACGATCTCCGAGATCGGCAGCACCTCGCCGGTCGAGTAGGAGACATGTGACAGCGACACCAGCTTCGTCCTCGGCGTGATAAGAGACCGCGCGGATAGGAAAAATGGCCTCTGACCTTGGCTTTGACGCGTAAGAACAAGCCATCCACCGATCGTGGGTGCGGCCCCGAGAGAATCGGGGCTCTCTGACACCCAACGACCGAGTGGAGGTTCCCTACATCACGCGCGCACTCGGCCCTGAAGTGGTAGATGCCATCTGGGCTGGCATCGAGCCCACCCTGCCGGATCCTGTGGACAACCACCCACTCGGGCGACATCGCCGGAGGAAGTCGGACCGGGACTGCTTCCAGGTGATGCTCGTCCGCCTTGTCACGGGATGCTCCTGGGAGGACGGCGAGCGGCTGTGTGGCAACAAGGTCTCGGACACGACCGTGCGCGATCGGCGCGACGAGTGGATCGAAGCAGGGGTGTTCGACGCGATCGTCGCTGAGGCGACAGTCGGGTACGACAAGATCATCGGGCTCGACTTCTCCGACGTCGCAGTCGACGGCTCCTTGCACAAGAGCCCTTGTGGAGGCGAGGGAACAGGCAAGAACCCGACGGATAGAGCCAAGCTCGGGTGGAAGTGGTCGATCGTCACCGAAACGAAAGGCATCCCGTTCGGGGTTGCGATAGACGGCGCGAACCGCAACGACTCGGTCCTGCTTGCGCCGACTCTCGATGATGCAGCGCGTCACGGGCTGCTCGAAGAGATCGAGGCCATCTGGCTCGACCGCGGATACGACTCGGAGGCGACCCTGGCCTGTCTCGCTGAGCGCGATATCGACGACGCGGTCATCGCGAAGAAGCGCAAGCGCGGGGACGCCGAGCCGAAGAAGAACCAGCCGATGGGCCTGCGTTGGCCGGTCGAGCGGACCAACTCGTGGCTGTCGAACTTCGGCCAACTCCGCCGCAACAGCGACCGGAAGATCATCCACGGGCTCGCTCAGTTCGCTCTCGCGGTTGCGTTCTTGCTCACAGCGAAGCTCATTGACTAGCGTAACCGCTGGTCACCGGCACCGTCTCCTATCCGCTGAGCCTCTTACGCCACTCGAATCGGTCGAAGCAGACCCGAGGCGGGTCACCCTCTTCGAGCGGACAAGCAAGCATCGCCACGGGCATTTCGGGGTAGAAGCGGATAGACCAGGCGGCCGTCCGCAGATCCGTGGACACGACCAGATCATCACGGTACTGCCACACGACACCCAGCCAGCTTCGACAGGTCCGCTCCTTGCCGCCCACGAGACGGGGACCTCCACAGCGAAGCTGCGCCAACCACGCACGCGCGGTGGGACCGCGAGGCTCACCGGGAAGCTAGTCACAGCCGGTCCCCTGGCAAGAGCCTGCGGAACGCCTCCCTGGCGCGGTCGTCCGCACGCGCGGCGCCGTAGCGGGCGAGCATCTCCCGGGATTTCCAGCCGAAGATCCGCATCGCGTCTCCCTCCTCGCCGCCTGCCGCGAGCCACGCGTGCGCCGCGGTGTGCCTCAGCTGGTGAGGGTGGATCTCCTCGATCTCGGCCTTCTTGCAGCGCCGGCGAAGTACCTGGGTGATCCCCGAGGTGCCGAGCGCGCCCTGGGCGCCGA
>JAJZAM010000162.1 GCA_021799445.1 Actinomycetes bacterium | reverse complement strand
CGTCCGTCCAAGAACGCAAGCTCCAAGGCGAACGAGAAGCCGACGGTTACCCCGCCCATCCGGCTGACGAGACGAGCCGCTGCGGCAGCCGTGCCGCCGGTGGCGAGCACGTCGTCGACGACGAGCACCCGCTGACCTTCCTTGACAGCGTCCTCGTGAACTTCAAGGCTGCCTGCGCCGTACTCGAGCTCGTAGGTCTCCGCGTGGACCGCCCAGGGAAGCTTTCCGGCCTTGCGAACAGGCACGAACCCCGCCCCGAGAGCCAGGGCGACGGGGGCTGCGAGAATAAACCCGCGAGCTTCGATGCCGACCACGACGTCTACGGCGCTTTCGCGAAACGGCCGTGCCATGTCCTGCACGAGGCTGGAGAACGCTTCCGCGTCCGCGAGGAGAGGTGTGATGTCTTTGAACGCGACACCCGCGTGGGGGAAGTCCGCGACGTCTCTTATCAGGTGACGGTAGTCGTCTTCGACTTGGTCTGGGTGTGCGTGCACTATTCCAAACTACCCGCGGGAGGGCTCTAGGAGCTTCATTGCCCGCCGGGGGTGGGGCGGGTTCAGCGCTTCCGCCCCTTCTTGCGCGGCCGGGGCGGCACGGCACCTGAAGGTCGGCTCGGGGCTCGCAGCGGTATTGACCCGGCCGACGCGCCAACAGGCGGCGACGAGCGGCCGTCGTAAGGGGTCTCAGCGGGCAACCCGGTCTCGCCGAGCGGGGCCTCGCCGAGCGGGGCCTTGCCGCCTGGCGCGTCGGCCGGTGTGTCTTCGAGGTCTCCCGTCCCGGCGGCCATGACCGGTGTGAGCTTGCGCCGCGGGGATGAGCCGAGACGGCGGCGGATCTCCGAGTAGCGCGGTTCGCGCTCTTTCATCAGGGCCAAAAGCGGTGAGGCTATGAAGATCGACGAGTACGCCCCGGTCGTGAGACCGACCACCAACGCGAGCCCGAAATCCTCGAGAGCGGTCGCCCCAAGGATCCACGCCCCTACCACGAGGATCGAAAGGATCGGGAGGATCGCGACGAGCGAAGTGTTTAGAGACCTGGCTAGAACCTGGTTCATCGAGATGTTGACGGTGTCGCTGTAGGTGAGCTTGTTAGACGAAGCGAGGCCGCGAGTGTTCTCCTGGACACGGTCGAACACCACAATCGTGTCGTAGAGCGAGTAGCCGAGGATCGTGAGGAACGCTATGACCGTGTCAGGGCTGACCTGGAACCCCGACAGCGAGTAGATCCCGACGGTGACGAGAATGTCGTGGACGAGCGCCGTCAGCGCTGCAACTGCCATCTTGCCCTCGAAACGCAACCAGATGTAGATCGACACAGCCACCAAGAAGGCGATCACCGCTTCGATCGCCTTGTCGGTGATGATCGACCCCCACGACGGGCCGACGTCGCTTAAGGTGACCGCGTTCGGGGATACGTGAGCGACCTTCGCCAGCGCGTCTGTGACCGCCGCTACCTCGGCCTGGTTGCCTGTGACCTTGGCGGCGGCTTCGACCTGCACGGTCCGCTGGTGGGTGAGGCTGTTCGTCAGGATCTGGATGGTCGACTGGCCGAAGCCCGGCACCGCAGCCCCGACAGCGGAGCGCACCGTCGACACCGAAGCGTTCGAGGGGACGCTCCAGACGGTCCCGCCCTTGAAGTCGATCGAGAAGTTCAGACCTTGAACGCCTAGGGAGATGAGCCCGACCACTATGACCGTGCCGGAAATGGCGAACCACCGCCGCCACCGACCGGCGAAGTCGAAGGAAGTCTCCCCGCGGAACAACCGCCGGAACGCCCCCGGGCGTTTCGTGTCGACGGTCACCGGCTACGAACCTGTCCTGGCGCCGAGGCCGCGGGCGATGCCGAACACCGGGTTGTCGGTGATGGAGCGACGCCGACCGACCCATATGACCGCCGGGCGGATGAAGAAGAACGCCGTGAAGACGTCCAGCAGTGTCGACAGGCCCAGAGTGAAAGCGAAACCCCTGACATCGCCGATAGTGAGAAGATAGAGGATAAGAGCTGCCATGAACGACACCAGGTCCGCCGTGAGGACAGTGCGAAAAGCCCGCGAGAAGCTCCTCTCGACTGACTGGCGGACGGACCTCCCCGCCCTAACCTCGTCTTTGAGCCGCTCGAAGTACACCACGTAGGAGTCTACGGTTATGCCCACCGAGACGATTATCCCGGTGACACCCGCCAACGTGAGGGTGAGGTTCGAGGTCTGGCTGAGCTCGGCGAGGATCGAGTAAAGGATCGAACCGCCCACCCCGAGGCCTACCAGGACAACCAGGCCGAGAGCCCTGTAGTAGGCGAGCATGTAGAGCATGACCACGGCGATACCCCCGATACCGGCGAGCAGACCGGCGCGCAGCGAGTCCTTGCCGATCGTGGCTGAGATCGTCTGGACGGTCTGGGGGACGAAACGCACAGGAAGCGAACCGTACTTGAGCTCGTTGGCGAGTGCTGTTGCCTGGGCAGCGGTGAAGTTACCGCTGATCGACACGTTCCCGTTGAAGCTCGAAGCTTGAAAGTCCGGTGCCGACTCGACGAGCCCGTCAAGCTCGAAGGCCTCCTCGCTGCACGGCGGGGGGTTGCTCGGAGACTGCTGGTAGCAGGCGTAACGGGACGCGGCGATCTTGTCGAACTCGACGGCACCCTTGGAGTTGAGCGTCAAAGCCACCGTGTACTGGCCGGTCGTCGAGTTGACCTCAGCGACGGCGTTGGATATCACCGAGCCGGTCATGTCCGCCGGGCCGAGCACGTAGCGCACGGTCGGATCCGACGGGAACGCGGCCGGGTCTACCGGAAGGACGACGGACGAGCCGGGCTTGTCCTGAGCCGGGGTCGTCGTCGGAATGGACGAGGGGTTGGTGCTCGAACACGCCGCCGTCGGGTTGACAGCGCCCGGGGCGAGGGTGGTGGTCGTAGTAGGAGTCGTGGTTACGGTGGAAGCAGGCGGTTTCGTGGTTGCAGTGGACGCCGAAGTCGACGCGCTGGACCCGGTAGCAAAGTAGCTAGCGGTGAGCTTCGCCTGCGGAGCTGGCCCCAGCCCGGACTTCGACGTGGTGGCTGGGACGGTCGACCCGGACGGCTTGGCGGAAGCCGCCGGCGTTGTCGTCGTGGAGGCCGGGACAGTTGTCGTCGGCGAAGACTTCTTAGAGGCCGCGTAGGCTGGTATGACGCAGTCCACGGGTCTGAAGTACAGCACCGCCGTCTGGCCGAGCTCTGCGAGCGCTTGCTGGGAGTTCTTGAGGCCTGGCAGGTCGATCACCACGTCGTTACCTTGGCGGGTGACGTTGGAGTTGCTGACCCCGAGACCGTTCACCCTCCGTTCGATGATGCTGACCGCCTGGTCGAGCTCAGCGGCGTTGGCCGTGCCCTGCGGTTGCAGGACCACCGACACTCCGCCTCGAAGGTCTAGCCCGAGGAGAGGGGCGTGCCCGGCCGCGAGGGTCGCTGCTAGCGAGCCGATCGCCACCACGAAGATGAAGACGAGCGACCATACAAGGCTCCGTCTCATCTCAGTCTCTGGTGGGACCGGGGCGTTGCGGAGGCTCCGTCTCCCCGTCCGGCTCCTCGCCGTCAGCGTCTTGGTCTAAGTCGTCGGGCTCGTAGTCCTCTTCGTCGCCTTCTTCGTACTCGCCTTCTTCGTACTCCCCTGACTCGTCGTCGTAGCCTTCCGGCTGGTCTTCGTGGTCCTCGTAGCCAGAGTCCCCGTAGCCAGAGTCCCCGTAGCCAGGCGTGGAAGCTGCAGGCTGCGACCCGAGCGGCTGGGCACCCCCGGCTGCGTTCGGCCGTCGACTCACCATCCTCGGGAGGAAGGTCATCACGACACCCGGCGAGACTTCAACTCCCACCGAGTCGGGGCTCACGCTCACGACTGTCCCGAAGATCCCTCCGGCGCTCATCACCTCGTCGCCGACACCCACCTGGCGCAGCGAGGCCTGCTGGGCACGGGCCCGCTTGTTGCGAGGTCGAATGAACAACAGGTACGCGCCGGCGAAGATCAGTATCAGCACCAGGAACGGCGTCAGGGAACCCGACGAGGTGGTGCTCTTGGCTACGGTCGTAGTTGGCGTGCTCTGCGCCAATGATGAGAGCAGGATGTGCATGGTGGTGTCTAACCCTCAGATAGTGGCCCGGCTTCGGGCTCGCTGGACATTAGCGCAGACTGCAACCACTCCAGGCTTCATCCACGTCGCGGATCATGCCGGCGAGAGTGCCTGCTTTGATGGAGTCGCGTATCTTCGACATGAACTTGAGCATCCAGTGCAGGTTGTGAAGACTTATCAACCTGCCCGCCGTCGGCTCGCCGACCATGAGCAGATGCCTTATGTAACCTGCGCTGTAACGCCCGCAGACCGGACAGGAGCAGGCCCGGTCGAGCGGTCCGTCGTCGGACGCGAAGCGGGCCGACCGGAGCCTGACACGACCGCCGTCGGACATGGCGACACCGTGGCGGGCGATACGGGTCGGCGCTACGCAGTCGAACATGTCAACCCCGGCGGCGACGGCGTTGACTATCGACACAGGGTCGCCGACACCCATCAAGTAGCGGGGCTGGTCGGCGGGCAGGCCGGGTGTCGTAGCTGACAGGGCTGCGAGCATCTCCCGCCTCGACTCGCCGACGGAGAGCCCCCCGATCGCGTACCCGTCGAAGTCGAGCGCCACGGTGCGCTCGGCGCACTGCGCTCGCAGCGACTCCGACACCCCGCCCTGCACAATGCCGAACAAGCTTTGATCCTCCCTACGGTGGGCGCTCCTGGCGACCGCCGCCCAGGCGAGGGTCCGCTCTGCGGCGTCGCGGATCACCTCGTCGGGCGCAGGGAGACCGCAGCAGTGGTCGAGAGCCATCTGAATGTCGGCGCCTAGCTTTTCTTGGATCCTTACCGCCCCGGCCGGGTCCAGGCGAAGGCGGGACCCGTCGTAGACGGACTTGAAGCTCACACCCTCAGCGTCAACCGAAGCTCCCAGGGAGAACACCTGGAAGCCACCCGAGTCGGTCAGCATTAGACCAGGCCACCCGGTGAAACGCCCGACTCCTCCGAGCTTGTCGACCACCTCGGCTCCCGGACGCAGCATCAGGTGGTAGGTGTTGGCGAGCACGACCTCCGGGCGAAGCGACTCTAGGTCTGCGGCGTCGAGCAGCTTCACCGGCCCCCGAGTGCCCACCGGCATGAAGCACGGCGTAGCGAAGGATCCCCGGGCGAGCTGGACGCTCCCACAGCGCGCGTCGCCGTCGACCGCTTCAATGGTCATGCGGGCCCTTCTCACCGGCACGTCCTCACCGGCACGTCCTCACCGGCGTGGCCTGTCGAGCCGGGACGCGATCATGGCATCACCGAAAGACAAGAACCGGTATCCCCTCCTGAGAGCCTCCGCGTACATGTGCCGCCACGAGGGCCCGACAAAAGCTTCGAGAAGTAGCAGAAGCGTGGACCGGGGCTGGTGGAAGTTGGTGAGCAGCACGTCGGTGAGCGACCAGTCGAACCCCGGTCTGATGAAAAGGCCGCTCTCC
>JAJZAM010000161.1 GCA_021799445.1 Actinomycetes bacterium | reverse complement strand
CCGGGCTACCCGACACGATCGAGGTCACGCCGCTGAACGAGTCGTCGTATATCTCCCACGGGATCGGCAGCGACGCAGCTCCAGACCCCGAAAGCGGACGCGGACGTCGCGGCAGGGTGGCACCGGAGCTGCCACCCCGGCCACGGTAAAAAATCAGCCCGGTGTAGGGATCGGGAACGGCTTCCAGAGCAGAGCGCACCACCATCAGATCCCTGAAACGATCCCAGGCGTCGTCGTCTTCGAGTTGGACTTCGAACACGACACCCCAGGTGTGGCGGTCCCACGACCAGTCGCTAGCTCCGCTGGCGAGAGCAGCCGAGCTGAGGACATCCCCGTAGGCGTCCGCCCACAGCGACGCTGAGGTCGCACCGTCGAACACTTCCAAGGAATACCAAGAGCTCACAGCGTAGATAGTACAACTGCTGGCGCACGGTTACTAGCCCGACGTCGCTGCTGCGCAAACCCCCGGCGCTGTCAGGGACTCACCGCTGTCAGAGGGTTTCAGGTGCAGCACGGAGGATTCCCAGCAGTTCGGTGCCGTATCTACGCGCTTTCAGCGGTCCGACACCGCGAATAGAAGCGACCTCCTCCAAAGTCTCCGGCCGTCTCGCCGCAACCTCCGCTATCGCCGCGTCGGGCAGGACCAGGTGCGGCGAAACGCCGTTGAAGCGTGCAGCGCTGGCACGCCAGGCTGTTAGATCTCCGATCAAGCGGGCGGTTTCCTCGGCGGCGTCGCCGCAGCATCGCGCCAGTCCGGGAGAGCAACTCCCCGTCGGGTTCTGGTGACCGCCTCTCGGCGGGTCTGTCGCCGCAGCGCCAGCCGTCCGGACCGCCGCGTCAAGCTCCGCGGCGGGAACGAACGCTGCGAGCCACCTGCACGGCCTGCGTTCGACCCGTCGACCGGCAAAGCAACGAAGCTTCGACCATGAAAGCTGCAGTTCGTCGGCGGCCCTCGTCATGGCTACGTAGAGCAGGCGCCTCTCTTCGTCGACGCGGTCGGCGTCCGCCTGGCGTACGAAAGGCACCAAACCCTCCTCCAAGCCGGTGAGCATTACCAGAGGCCATTCGAGACCTTTGGAGCGGTGAAAACTGCTGAGCGTCACGACGCCCAGATCCGCTGGCTCGTCTACGGTCACATGACGTTGACCAGCGTCGGCGAAGCCAGGTGCGGTGCCGTCGGGTCCTGCGACACGGTGAGGTATGCCGGCTGAGCCTAGGGCTGCGGCAAGGTCACCGAGCTGCGCGTTGGTTCTGGCGAGGACCGCCATGTCCTGCCACGCCCGTCCAGAGCGCCGGGCGTCCAGCAAGCGTCGGGCGATCCCGTCCAGTTCGTCGTGGTCGGATTCGTAGGAGAAGCACCGCACGGGCGGGCCGCTAGGTCCGCTAGCCGAAAGGGATTCCCCCGCGCCGCCGAGGACCGCCGCAGCAGCTGCGACTATCTGGGGGCTGCAGCGGTGGTTGGCTTCCAAGCGGAGCACCTGCGCTCCTGGCCAGTGGAGCGTGAAGCGTTCCAGCAGGGATCTGTCCGAGCCGTTCCAGGAGTAGATCGACTGGTTTGGGTCTCCCACCACGCACAGGTCCGTGTTGGGACCAAGCCACGCTCGCAGCAGCCTGAACTGCAGCGGGTTGAGGTCCTGGTACTCGTCGACGTAGACGTGACTCCAACGCCATCGTTGCGCCGCCGCAAACTCGGGGTCCCCTTCGAGGGTCTCGGCGCAGGACCACAGCAGGTCGTCGAAGTCCATCAAGCCACGCTTGCGCTTGCGAAGCTCGTAGCGGCCGTAAAGCGAGGCGACAAGACCTAGGACATCCTCGCCGAGATCAGCCAGAGGCCCGCTTCGAAGGTCCGGGTTCTCGGCGGTCAAGCTCTCAGGGGGGAGCGCCCTAGCCTTCGCCCATTCGACCATCCGGGCCAGGTCCGCAGCGCCTAGCTGGGAGGCGGCGAAGTCGTCTCCCATCAGATCGCCTATCAGCGCCAACTTGGAATCGATCAAGGTGCGCCGGCGGGTTCGCCTGTCCCGCCACCACGCTTTGAGCTGTGCCGAGGCGACAGCGTGGAACGTGCCGGCGGTCACGGAGGCTGTGCCCGCACGGCCCGAGTCGAGGGTTGCGAGGCGCTCCGTGAGCTCCGCTGCGGCCTTGCGGGTAAACGTCAAAGCAAGGGACCGGTCCGCCCGGGCGGAGCCGGCTTCGCAGCGGTACGCGATCCGGCGAGTCAAGACCCTCGTCTTACCAGCGCCGGCAGCAGCGACGACGCACAGTGGGGCAGCGTTCGAGGTGACAGCGAGCCGCTGAGGCGTAGTCAGGTCCCCCAAAAGACGGTCAAGCGGGTCCGCGGGGCTCACTCCTACACGATACGGCCGCGCCAGGGTTGACGTGCTTAACACGCCGGACACACCAGGTGGCTAACCTGACAAGGTGATCTACGCCCTTCGAGTCTGGCTGACTGACCGTCCGGGGGCTCTTGGAGCGGTGGCGGGTACTGTCGGCTCAGCGGGCGGTGACCTGGTAGGAATCGACATCCTAGAAAGAGGCGGCGGTCGAGCCATCGACGAGCTCATCGTCTCGGTGCCCTACGAGAAGGACCTTGACGTATTGGTAGCCGGACTGTCCGACCTGGAAGGCGTAGACGTCGAAGACGTCCGGCTCGCAGGCGACGGGGTCGCCGACCCTCGCTTGGACGCCTTGGAGACGGCGGTGGCTTTGGTGACCAAGAGCTCTGTCGTTGCCCTGCTGTCGAGCCTGGCTACAAGCAGCCGGCGTGACTTCCAAAGCGACTGGTCCGCCGTCGTGGACCCAGATGCTGCGGAGCTGCGAGCGTCAGTAGGCTCGGTCCCACCCGGGCCGTGGCTCAAGGCGTTTCTGGCGGGTAGCCGTGCGTCGGTCGTGTCGCGTCCCGGTGAGAACGGACCCGAAGATGTGGCCTGGGCGGACCTGGACGTAGCCGGCTTGGTGATCGTCGTAGGTCGCCAAGGAAGGCCGTTCCGCCTGAGGGAGCGTCGACAGTTGAGCGCTCTGGCTCGCATCGCGGACGCGCGCTGGGCCGAGCTGAGTGCTCAGGCGCCGCGGCGGTCGTGGCATTTAAGCGGTCCGGGGTGAGACCCCTGTAACGCCGAGGCGCCGGTTGTCGTGTTAGGAGTCGGGAAGCTCCCACTCCCGGGAACGCTCGACGGCTCGTCTCCACGTGGCGTAGCGGGCTGCCGTCTCGTCGAGGCGCGCCCGGTCGGTGGTAGGCGAGGCTGTGCGGCTCGCGGCCCACACAGCCGCGATCTCAGACTGCGTCGACCACACACCTTCGGCGAGTCCCGCCAGGAACGCGGCCCCCAGGGCGGTCGTCTCGGAGACCGCCGACCGGCGGACGTCTATGCCTAGAAGGTCGGCCTGGAAATCCAAGAGCAGGTCCATGACCGACGCCCCGCCATCCACTCTTAGCTCCTTGGGCGCCCGTCCGGCTGCGGCCGCCATGGCTTCGACCACGTCGGCTGTCTGGTAAGCCATCGCCTCGACTGCGGCGCGGACCAGGTGTGCCCGGCTGCTGCCGCGGCTCAGACCGATGATCGTCGCGCGCGCGCGGGGATCCCACCATGGGCTTCCCAGCCCGGTGAACGCGGGCACAAAGAAAACGCCGCCGCTGTCGGGCACAGAGCTCGCGACGGGGCCGGCCTGAGAAGCGTCGCCGAGCAGGCCTAGACCGTCGCGAAGCCACTGTATCGCCGCTCCGGTGACGAAGATCGAGCCTTCCAGCGCGTAGTCGACGCCGGACGCTGATACCGAGCCGAGAGCCCAAGCGACGGTTGTCAGTATGCCGTCGACGGCTTGGGGGCGGGTTGGGCCCACGTTCATCAGCACGAAGCTCCCTGTGCCGTACGTGTTCTTGGTCATGCCTTCCTCGAAGCAGGCTTGGCCGAACAGGGCGGACTGCTGGTCCCCTCCGATACCGCTGATCGGTATCCCGGCGGGCAAGCCGTCGACTGCGCCCGCAGCGGTGGTCGCCGTCCGGGCGCTGCTCGGGACCACCTCTGGTAGCACCGAGCGTTTAACGCCGAAAAGGTCGCACAGCTCGCCGTCCCAGGAGAGACTGTCGATGTCGAACAGCAGGGTCCTCGAAGCGTTCGTAACGTCGGTGGCGTGAGCGGTCCCGCCGCTAAGGTGCCAAAGCAGCCACGAGTCGACCGTGCCGAACGCTGTCGACGGGGTGACCTCGACACCTCCCGGGCCGAACAGCCAGGCGAGCTTGGTGGCGCTGAAGTAAGGGTCGAGGGTTAGACCTGTCTTGGATCTCACCGTGTCCAAGTGGCCTTGGCGGGCGAGATCCTCGCAGGTGGTCGCCCCTCGGCGATCCTGCCAGACGATGGCCCGGTGTAATGGACGGCCGTCTTTCCTGTCCCACACCACCACGGTCTCACGCTGGTTTGTGATGCCGATCGCAGCGACAGGCGCCGACAGTTCTCGAAGGGTCTCTTTTAAGGTGATGACCACGGCTTCCCAAATTTCGAGAGGGTCGTGCTCCACCCATCCCGGTCGGGGAAAGTGCTGAGGGAACTCCCTGTAGCTCGACGCTGCGACGGTCCCAGACTCGGTGAACGCCATGCAGCGCACCCCGGTCGTGCCCGCATCTATCGCCAGAACGACGCTCATGCGCCAAAGTTAGCTGGCCGGGCCGCCCGGCGCGCTTAGCTCAGCCAGCACGCTCAGCTGAGAAGGTCCTGGCGCGACCCCCCGTCGAAGGGGCGGGGACAGAGGGGTCGCACCAGGTGTGAGCCGCCGAGGGGGCAGCTTCGGCGGCTCTTCAACGATACCCGCAACCCGCCTTCCCGAGGCGGCATTTCAGCATCTTTTTCTAATCCACTTTGTATTCACAGGGTTGGCCATCTAGTACTCCACAGGCGGGTTGCCTTAGGGTAGGAAACCGCCGTTCGGCGATTTCCTACGGACAAGGGTTGACAAGACGGTAACTACCGTGTTGTAATTCGCTTCCCCATGTTGTGGTCCTGGGGCATCGCAGGCGAACAAAGCCACAACACCTTGTGTTGTTCGAAAAAGTGTACTTTCAGGAGGAATACGGAATGTCTATAGCACCCGAGCGCACGGGGATCGGTATATCCCGGCACTTCACCGTGGCCGGCAGCGATCCTTACGCCACGGTCGACTGGGAGCGCCGTGACGCTCGGATAGTGCACTACGGGACCGGTGCCGTGGCATTCGAGCAGGCGGGCGTCGAGGTACCCGCGTCGTGGAGCCTAAACGCGACGAACATTCTCGCCCAAAAGTACTTTCGCGGCACGCTCGGCGAAGCCGGGCGGGAGTGGTCCCTGCGCCAGGTTGTCGACCGCGTGGTCGACACGATCACCGCATGGGGACGCAAAGACGGTTATTTCGTCGCCGAGGAGGAGGCCTCGGCGTTCTCCGACGAGCTCAAGTACCTGATCATCCACCAAAAAGCCGCTTTCAACTCCCCGGTGTGGTTCAACATCGGAGTGCCCGGAGTTCCCCAGCAGGGCTCGGCGTGC
>JAJZAM010000160.1 GCA_021799445.1 Actinomycetes bacterium | reverse complement strand
AACGCCGGGTCTCGGGAGACGACCGTGAAACGCCCGCTTCGCGCCTGGGCGATTATCATCCGGTCAAACGGGTCGCGGTGGTGCGGCGGGAGGGCCCCGGCTTGCTCCGCGTGGACGTCCGTGATCGGGACAAGCTCGAAGCCTTCGGCTCGGACTAACTCCCCGACTGACCCGTCGAAGCGGAGCTTGCCCAGCGATCTTTTGATAGCGATCTCCCAGACGCTTGCGACGCTGACCGTTATCTCCCCTGCTTTGGCGGCGTAAGGCACGGGGATTTTGGCTTGAGCCGGACTCGTGGCTTACAAGTATCCACCACTGTGTTTGCCACGTTGGCTATGTTTGGCTTTGAGTGTCGACTGGGTTCCGCGCCGAGCGTGCTGTGTCTCCCCTCGATGGGAGCGACCTATGGGTAGTTCTCGACTCCCACCTCATCGTGCACCGGGAGGCCAGTGACTTCCTGCGGGCGTTGCATGGAGTGAGCCGTTCGCCGCATACTATCCGGGCTTACGCCGGACGGGTGGCTGTGTTTTTGTGCTGGTGCGAGGAAGATGGCGTCGACTGGAAGATGATTCGCTTGGCGGAGCTGGCTCGATTCAAGCACTGGGCGGAGGCCACGCCGATCGGCGTCGGGCGGGTGCGCACCGGTGCGACGGTCAATGCGATCTTGACAGCGGTGTGCGAGTTCCTCCGGTTTTGTTCCCGCACGGGAGTGATCGACCCAGCGGTGGCGGACAGGTTGTCCGAGCCCCGCTGGTTGCGGTTCGTCCCTGCGGGTTTCGACGCCGGTGAGCGTGGTCAGTTCCGCACGGTGCGCGCTCGGGAGGTCAAGGCCCGTGTAGAGACTTCGTTTCCTGAGGCGCTCACGGCTGAGCAGGCGGTCACGCTGATCGCCTGCTGTCGGCATCCCCGAGAGTCCTTCATGGTTCGGATCATGTACGACATGGGCCTACGTATCGGGGAGACTCTCGGTTTGCGACGCGAGGACATGCATCTATTGTCAGATTCGCGGTCTCTGGGGTGCGCGGTGCTTGGCCCGCACGCCCATGTCCGGCATCGGTCGAACCCTAATGGGGCTTTGGCTAAGTCCCGGTTTCCTAGGACTGTTCCAGCTAGCGAGGCGGTGCTTGTTGCGTACATCGACTACCAGTTCGAGCGCTATGAGGTCCTCGGCGACGATGACAGCGACATGGTGTTCGTCAACCTCTACCATGAGCCGCTCGGGACGCCGATGGTCTATCGAGCGGCTAAGCGGTCCTTCGACCGGCTGGCCGAGCAGTGCGGATTCGCTGTGCGACCCCACATGCTTCGCCATTCGGCGGCGACCAACTGGGTGCGTGCCGGGGTGGACCTCGACGTCGTTCAGCGGCTGATGGGGCACACGTCTTTCGCCTCGACGGCGCTGTACTTGCATGCCCGAGATGAGGACAAGCGCAGGGCAGTGGAGGCGGTCGCTGCCGGGGAGTGTTACCGGTGAGCCTGCCGGCGCTCCGGCTCGTCGCTGAACCCACCCGGCGTGATGAAGCGAATGTCGGGTGGTTGGCGTGGCTGGTGGCCCATCTCGATCCTCTGTGGCGCAAGGACGAGTGGGATGGGGGGCTGTGGTTGTTTACCGGGGACTTGGAGAGTGGCCAGACCGCAGCATGGAGGTGTCGGACTCCGGGTTGTCCTATAGCTGCCTCGCACCATAACGGTCATTGCTCTGGATGTCGACGGGCGCTGGTGGGCGCCGGTGTGCCTGAGGATGAGTTCAATCGCCGACCGCGGCATCGGCCCACCCGCCCTATCGAGCGGGGGGTTTGCTCGGTGGCGGGCTGTCAAGGTGATCTGCTGTGCCGCGGCCTGTGCTTTCGCCATGAGCGAGCGTGGCGGAAAACTAAAGAGCCGGTGCAAGAGTTCACCGCTCGGGCCGAACCTTTGGAACGACTCGAGCCGTGTTTAGTGGCGGGCTGTGACCGCGAGCGTGTCTACCGGCGGGGCCTGTGCTGGTTCCACGACAATCGCCTCCGGCGTCAACATCACCTCGGCTCGCTTTCAGCAGAGGACCTGGCGGCGTGGGTAGCTGGCGAGATACCGCGGATCGGAGCGCACCAGTTCTCGTTGGCTCCTCTCTCCGAACTGGTGCGCTTCGAGTTCCTCTACGCACTTCAACGCCGAGACGAGACCCCACCTCCGCTCGATCCGCTGCAAGTGCGGATCTTGGTCAGCCGTCTGGTCGGCGCCAGCTCCCTGCGCCATGCCGATCCTGAAGCGATTTGTGAGAGCGGTGGAGTGCAATACAACTCGGCCATCAAAGGCCTGTTTCGGGACCTGCGCCGCTACGTGGAGCGAGCCTGGGTGGCCTATACCGGCACTGACCCTTGCTTGGGAGATGTGTGGGAAGTCGCACTGTTGGACCTGTGCTCCAACGGCTCGCGGCGCTGGCCGGCTGTCGAGGGAGTAGTCGATTTCCGTCCGATCGAGCTCCCCTGGTTACGCGAGGTGATCAAGGAGTGGGCCCGCGCCACCCGGCCTTACCTTCAGCGGCTCCGCGAGGCGCTCCGGGCGTGTCGTGTCGCCTGCGAGGTTTTGGTGGCTGGCGGTCGCAGCGACCCAACTTGCCTGGGGGCGGGAGACTTCGCCAGGGTCGTCGACGCGATCAGTGGGCACCGTCGCGATGATGGAACCTTATATTCGACCACCCATCGCAACCTGTTGTTGTCCTCGTTCTGCGAGGTGATCGAACACGGGCGCACCAGTGGGCAAATGGCCGAGGTGCCCGATCCCTTCCGGCCTGCAAAACGCCGGCACCGTGTGGCCGCCGACGCCAACGAAGACCAGCTTGGCAAGGCGCTGCCCGAGTCGGTGATCCGCCAGCTCGACGGGCACCTTCACCTGTTGGGCCCTTCAGGTCGGTTCGGCTCGTTGAGCGCGACGGATCTCAAAGAGATGCACCAGAGCATCTATCGGATCCTTCGAGACACCGGGCGACGCCCCGGCGAGGTGGTGAGCCTCAAGGTCGATTGCGTCGAGGTGATCGACGGCCAGCACAACTTGATCTACGACAACCACAAGGCTGGCCGATTACGTCGGCGTCTTCCTATCACCTCCGATACCGCAGAGGTCGTCTTGGCATGGCAGCGCCGCCGGGGACAGCTACTCACCCCGCCAGCGACCAGCCAGTGGTTGTTCCCCTCACCAGTGCTGCGCTCCCACCAGTCTCTCGGGCATCTGACGGCCTCTTGTATCGGAGTGGCGTTCCGGGCGTGGGTGCGTCAGATCCCGAAGATCGACAGTGAATTACTCGGCCGGGACGGCACGCCAAGTCCCTTCGAGCGGTCGCTGATCACTCCCTATGCCCTTCGGCACTCCTATGCCCAACGTCACGCCGATGCAGGGGTTCCTGTTGACGTACTCAAAGAACTTCTCGATCATATTGCCGTGCAAACCACTATGGGCTACTACTCGATCAGCCTCAAACGCAAGCAGCAAGCCATCCGAGCGGTCGGGTCCTTGGCCCTCGACGCGCGTGGCAATCCTGCACCGTTTGCCGACGTGCTTGCCTATGAGC
Source organism: Actinomycetes bacterium (assembly GCA_021799445.1). Lineage (GTDB taxonomy): Bacteria > Actinomycetota > Acidimicrobiia > Acidimicrobiales > Palsa-688 > JAJZAM01. The sequence goes on along the minus strand of JAJZAM010000160.1, from coordinate 1,982 downwards.
GGGCATCGGTCTCGGTCCCTTTCGGCAACTGCACCGAGCCTTCCAACGTCAATGCCGGTGGTGGACACTGCCCGATCCGCTTCCAGTGCGCAGGTTGTGGATTCTATCGGCCCGACCCCTCCTACCTACCAGCTCTTGAGGGACACGTTGCCAGCCTGAGAGCTGATCGGGAAACCGCCAGAGCGATAGGAGCGGCCGACTACGTGATCGCCAACATGAGCGCCGAGATTGAAGCATTCGGCCGGGTTGCCGAGCAGATGCATCGGCGCCTAGGCCAACTCGATCCCGATGAGCGAGCCGAGGTGGAACAGTCCAGTGCACTGTTGCGCCGGACCAGAGCTGCCCGACGGATCCCTCTCGTCGTCAACTCGACCAGACAGACGGCATGAACACCGCAGCGGCTGACGAGAGCCGAACGGTGGTGTTGAGAGCAGCCAGGGCCAAAGACAGCGAACGTAAGCGTCAACGGGCACTGGCGACGATCAAGGACCTGGAAGCTAGCGGCTCGCCTGTCACCTTCACCGCTGTGGCGAAGACGGCGGGCGTCTCGAGATGGCTTGTCTATACCGACGGCATCCGAGACCAAGTGGATGCCGCTCGACGGCGCCAGTGTGAAGTTGGCATCCCACGTGCCCTTCACCTCGACGGCCGGCAAGCGACGCCGGCTGGCCTGCGAACTGATCTGGCGGTTGCTCGCGAGGAGATCCGTCGGCTCCGCGCCGAGCGCGACTCTCTCACTCAGCGACTGCGGCTTCGGCTGGGCGCCGAGATCGAGGGTCCAGATCGAGCCCAGCTGATAGCGCGGGTCGCCGACCTCGAGGTCGTCAACCGCCAACTGATAGCCGAACGCTCCGCCAGCACCGTCGAAGCTGACGCCGCGAAGCATCGAATCGATGAGCTGGAAGACGACCTGTCCGCCGCTCGGGAGAGTCTGCGAAGGATCATCAAGGACCACAACCGCGGACGATGACCAAGACGGCAACGTGACCTCATCAGCCTCGCGGAGGGTGACGTGCCCAACGTGCCTTACATGCCTGTTACGTGAGAAACGGCCTCTACCAGGATGTTCGTGTACTCCAGGGCAGATAACCTTCGCCACCGAGCTTTTGAACTCGGGGGTTCCGTTACACGTGGTGCAGCGCTACATGGGCCATCTCTCCCCGGAGATGACAATGCATTATGCCGCCACCCTAGCCAAAACACACGAGGCGGAGTTCTTGAGGTTCAAGAAGTTAGGCCGAGACGGCCGCGACGTCGGTCTCGATCCCAGCGACGTCTACGAACTGGTCCAGCTGGGGCGGCACACCGACCGGATCCTACCCAACGGAGCCTGCCTCTTGCCCCCGCTGAAACGCTGCGATCGTGGCAACGCCTGCTTGACATGTGATCACTTCGCCACCGATGGCCGCTATCTCGACGAACTGGAAACCCAGCTGACCGAGACCGAAGCACTGATCGCCCGACGCCAGGCGCAGCATCTTGGCCGCACCGGCAAGGAGATGGGCGAGGGCAACGTCTGGTTGGACCAACGTCTCGCCGAGCACTGTTCCCTCACTGCGATCGTCGCCGCCCTACGCGCCGACGACCGAGACGGCCACGCGGTGCGGGGAGCTGGAGTGGCTGGCCGGGCCAGCCAGCCGGTCGAGCTCGACGCCGCCCGCCACCGCCACGGAGACCCTCGATGACTGACGACCCCCGCAGTGAAGTGCTACGCCGTTCAGCGTTGGCCAAACACGACGCCGCCACCGGCCGGGCCGAGGCCGGACTACGCAAGCTGATCAAGGCCAACGCCGAGATCAACTTCCGGGCCGTGGCAGCCGCCGGTGGGGTGTCGGTCGACTTCCTCTACCGTCACCGAGAGCTGCGGGGCCGTATCGAGCATCTTCGCTCCCGCCAAGGCGCCAAGCCACCGCCCGCGTCGGTCGCGGCAGAACCGGCCGTCGGCGCCGAGAGCAACGTGGTCGCCGCCTTGACGGCCAAGC
>JAJZAM010000159.1 GCA_021799445.1 Actinomycetes bacterium | reverse complement strand
TGCCGATGTTCCACGCGAACGCGTGGGGAATGCCTTACGCGTCGGTGGCTGTCGGAGCCAAGCTCGTGTTCTACGCAGGGGCGTTCGCTCCCGAGCCGTTCGCTGACCTGCTCTGCGACGAGCGTGTCACCGTCACAGGGGCCGTCCCGACAGTGTGGATCGGCCTGGCCGACGCGTTGGCCGCCAGGCCCCGCCCGCAGAGCCTGCGCCACATCGTGTGCGGCGGGAGCCAGCCTCCTAAAGCCCTGATAGAACGCTACGGCAAGGATTTCGGGGTGAAGATAATCCAGGCGTGGGGGATGACCGAAACTTCGCCGCTGGCGAGCATGGCCTGGCCGCAGGAGTGGATGAGAGACCTCGACGAGCCGGAGCTCATCGCCCGGGCGAGAAGCCAGGCTGGTGTTCCGCTGCCGGGTATCGAAGTGTCGATACGCGACGCTAACGGCGCCGAAGTAGCCTTTGACGGCGAGTCGATGGGAGCCCTGCACGTTCGCGGGCCGTGGGTCGCCGACAGCTATCTGCACGGGCACGGGGCGGAGAGCTTCAGCCAAGACGGATGGTTCAACACTGGTGACGTGGCGATCGGCTCCCCGGACGGTTATTTCGTCATAGCGGACCGCACGAAGGACCTGATCAAGTCGGGAGGTGAGTGGATCTCCTCAGTCGACATGGAAGCGGCGATCATGGCCATGCCGGGAGTGGTCGAGGCGGCCGTCATAGCCATACCCGACGAGCGTTGGATGGAACGGCCCCTGGCGTGCGTCGTGCCGGCCGCCGGTACCGCCGTGACGCCCGACGCGATCCGCAGCCACCTGGAGGCGTCCGGGTTCGCCGCCTGGCAGCTGCCGGACCGTTTCGAGACGCTCGACGAGATACCCAAGACCGCGGTCGGGAAGTTCGACAAGAAGCTCCTGCGGACCCGGTTCGCGCAGTGAGCGACCGGCCGCCCGACGTAGCCGGCCGGGATGGAGCTGACGGGGATGGCACGGGGCGGGACGGCGTGAGCCGGGATGGCGCGGACCGCACCTTCTTCGTCAACGTCGGACCCACCCGCATAAGAGTCCGAACAGCCGGCGACGGCCCACCTCTCCTGCTGGTGATGGGCATCGGCGGCAACCTCGACATGTGGCAGCCGCTCGCCGGGTCACTCCACGGGCGCAAGCTCATAATGTTCGACTTCCCCGGCACCGGCGGGTCGACCCTGTCGTTCCTGCCTCCCACGATGGGCTTCAACGCATTGATGGTCCGGCTGCTGCTCAAACGGCTGAACGTGGCGAAGCTGGACGTGCTCGGCTACAGCTGGGGTGGCATCCTCGCCCAGCATCTCGCCATCCAGCATCCCCGCTGCGTGCGGCGCCTCGTTCTCGTCGCCACCACCGTCGGGCTGGGCGGCAAACCGCCGCCTCTCGACGTCGCGGTCCGGCTCTCCACCCCACTGCGGTACTACTCCCGGTCTTACTTTAGGGATGTCGCGCCCGGCCTGTACGGGGGGCGTTACAGAACCGACCCCGAAATGGTCGAGGTTCACGCCTCGTCGCGCACCGGCTGGCCTCCCAGCCCGCTCGGCTACCTCGCACAGCTCGGCGCCCTCGCCGGTTATTCGACGCTGCCGGGGCTTCCGTTCGTGAAAGCCCGGACTCTGGTCCTCGCCGGGGGCGACGATCCGATCGTGGACACATTCAACCCGAGGCTCATCGCGCGGCTCGTCCGGCGTTCGCAGCTGACCGTCGTCCCCGACGCCGGGCATCTGCTCCTAGTCGACAGCCCCGAAGTCGCCGCCCCTCTCATCGAAGAGTTCCTCGTAGCGCCTTGACCGTGTCGAGGCCCCGACGGTCGCCGGAGGGTGTGCGGCTCTGCCTACACTTACGCCACGATGACCTCACAAGCGTTCCTGCGTCTGCGTGGGATGTTCGCAAGGCTCAAGGCCGGCCCGGCTGGCGCAGCTGGCCCGGTTGTCACGGTCGCGGAGGGCTTGCGCTCCCTGACCGGCGACGCCGGCGCTGGCACCTCTGTGTTGCCTGAAAGTCCCGTCAGCGTGGAGGATCCCGCCCGCAGCCTCGAGGCCGCTCTCACGGAAGGCCTCGACGAGGTGAGACAGTACCTGGGGGTTCTGCGACGCCAGAACATCGCTATGAGCATCAAGGTCGCCCGAACGGAGCGACGATTGGAGGACCTGTCGGCCAGGTTGGAAGCTTGCGGCTGCCACCTCGAAGCAGCCGGCGAGGACCGGCGAGGCGACCCTGCGGTGGGAACTTGACGTCACCGCCGGTCGCTATGGGGCGCCGCCCGGCATGAGCCCCACTCCTCCATGATCTTCTACGACCGGGTGGACCAGTTCCACCAGAGCACCGACGTCGGGGACGCGATCACCTCCGAGATGCTCTCCCTGCGTTCGGTGCTGCGCTCGATGGGATATCAGTCCGACGTGTACGCAGAGCGGGTCGGTCTGGGATGTGAAAGCGACGTCCTGCGGATATCGCAGTACCGCCCGGCGCGACGCCAGCTGATGCTCTGGCATTTCTCGATAGGCGTCGACTGCTTCGAGCTTCTCGCCACCGCCCGCCACGACATAGCCGTCGTCTACCACAACATCACGCCCCCGGAGTTCATATCCGAACCGCTATCGAACTTCTACCTGCACCTCGGACGCGAACAGCTGCGGGAGCTGCCCGACGTGTGCTCAGCTGCCATGGCCGATTCCAACTTCAACCGTCGTGAGCTGCTCGAAGCCGGTTTCCGCAGAGCGTACGTGCTGCCGGTGTGGTCCGATGGAAGCCGTTTCGTGCCGCCAGCGTCCGTCGAAGCACGCAGAAGCGGGGACTGGCTTTTCGTCGGACGGCTGATCCCCAACAAACGCCAAGTTGACCTCGTCAGGGCTTTCGCCGCCTACCAACGCGACTTCGACCCCTCCGCCCGCCTGGTCCTGGTGGGTAACACCACCTACCGCGAGTACGTCGAAGCGATCCGCAAGGAGATCGCCGCCCAGGGTCTGACCGGCCGTGTGGAGCTGCTCGGCAAGGTCGACGAACGAGAACTTTTAGAGGTGATGTGGTCATGCGGCGCCTACGTGTCGCTCAGCGAGCACGAGGGTTTCGGCGTGCCGCTACTCGAGGCCATGGCGGCCGGGATGGCCGTGTTCGCAGTCGGATCCGGCGCGGTGGCTGAGACTATGGGCGGGGCGGGCGTGCTCCTGGCGGACCGGGACCCGGCGACAGTAGCCGAGACCGTCGCCGGCCTGCTCGGAGACAGAGCCGAACTCGACCGTACCCGGGAAGCGCAAAATCACAGAGTCAGGTACTTCGAGGATTTCGACCGGGCCGGCGTCCTTCGAGCCGTGATCGACGAGTGCTCCGGCGGCCACGGTCGTGTGCTGGTAGCCGTCGACGGCCCCGCCGAGCTGTTCGAGGCGGTGGCGGCGACCGCGGGGGCGGATTTCGAGGTTCTCCAAGCCCCAGCCTCTGGATCGCCAGCCTCTGGGTCGCCGGCAGCCGGGTTTCCGGACTTGACGGTCACCACCAGCCTCACGCGGGCCGCCGGTGACCTCACGAGCGGTGTGGTCGGGATATACCGGTCGGACTCTGGCGGCGAGGTACTCGCATCACGCTACGGAGAAGAAGTCCGCTTAGGGCGGGTCGAAGGCTGGCGGGGAGCGCTGCAGGATCTGCTGCGCAAGGCCTACAGACCGAGGGTCGGTTTCGTGGTTCTCGGCGCTGGGGACACCGGTGACGCAGCCGCCTGGCTGCGAGCTCGGCTGGCTTCGCTGGGTGCGCTGATAGTCGAACAGCAAGTCATCCCCTCTGCGGGCTGGGGTGGTCTTTGCGCCGCTGACGCCGTGAAGATGTCAGTCGCGGACGTAGTGCACATAGCCGTCAACGCCGGGTCGTTCGACCCGGCTGCGGTCGCTTCGGTGGCCGGCGCCGCCGGACGCTGCTGCGGGGTCGTAGTGAGCGTCCACGGCGACCTGGCAGCCTCCCCGGCGGGGATCGTAGACCTGCTCGTGGCCTACCGCGGGCACGTCGACACGGTCGTCGCCGCCGGCGGCGACGACCAAGCGGCCCTGGCGGGCGCCGGCGTGTCGGCCCACCTCGTGGAGCTGGCAACCCCGCCGGGAGCGCTCGCGGACCTCTACAGGGACGCCGCAGCAGCGGGCAGGGTCCGCCGCGGTCTCGCTTCGGCCGCCCGGTGGTAAGCCCGCTGAAGCGCTCGCGCCGTGTCGCGCTGGGAGTAGCCGGCGAGACCTTCGGCGGTCTCGTCGCGTCTCGCCACGCAGAACTCGGCGTCGGTGAGGCAGCGGCGCAGCATGGACCGGGTCGACTCCACCGACATCGGGTAGAACCGGGCGTCGGGTTGAGCAACCAGGTCCACCAGGGCGTCGTGGTCGGCTACGACTATCCCAGCACCACCCGATGCGGCTTCTAGAGCAGCGCCTATCGAGCCGTCCTCGACGCCGCCGATGAACGCAACCCGGCACGACCCATAGAGGCGGCCGATCTCGTCGTCGCCGAGGCCGGTCGCTACCTTCACCTGCCCGGCGACTCCGAGAGAGTCGATCAGCGTTCTCAGCCGGTCCATCCCCGAGCCGTGATCCGACCGGGACGCTAGAACTAGACGCCACGCCAAGCGCAGAGACGGTTCGAGAGAGGCGAACGCTTCGACGAGGACCTCGTTGTGCATCGACGACGACGCCGACGCTGCCGCAACCACGAAACCCCCGTCGGGGTTCGACCCGTCGGGTTGCAGGCCGGGGTGCGAGCCAGCGAGGTGCCCGGTCGCAGCGCCCGGGACGTGCCGAGCCGGCGGCGTCGCGGGCTGGCGGGCGACGAACACCTTGTCGGGGTCGACGCCGGCCCAGCCGACCACGTCCAGCGCCGCGGCATGAGACGTCGCCACTACCACGTCCGCCGCGCCGATCAGCCGGTGACGGCTCGAACGCAGACGACCTGCGCGGTCGGAGCCGGGCGTTTCGAGAGCCAGGCGGGTGACGTCGTCGTAGACGCTCACAGCGAGCGCGACTGACGGCCTTCGAGCCCACAGCGGCCACAGACGCCTGGCCGTCGCGCCAGCTTGAAGGCTCAAGACGTGGAACACCACCGGACGGTCTCCTGCTTGGACACCGGGCTCCGCCACGACCGCGATCTCGCTGGGAAGTCGTCCCGTGAGCCGGCCGGCGTCGAGCGAAGCGTCGACGCTCACCCCCGCTAGGGAGCCCGGTTCGCACGCCGCGAAAGCGCGCACGTACCCGAGTGCCGCTTCTACTGCGGCATCCGAGACGGCTCCGTCTGGTTGGAGGCCCTCAAGGCCGAAGACCACCAGCGGGTCCCGCCCCGCCGGCGGCGGCGCTGCTGGCGCGGCCGTCACGAAAGTCGCTTCCAGGCCCGGCCGTTCCAGCTCAGCTGGGCGAGCCGAGACGGCCCTCGACGAGTGCCACGCGCTCGGCGAGATCGTCCACGGAACGGTTGAGCAGGGCTAACGAATCTGCGAGCACCTGGGCGGACGCGTCCGTCTCCTCCCGGAGCCGGCGGAGCTCCTCTCGGATCGCC
>JAJZAM010000158.1 GCA_021799445.1 Actinomycetes bacterium | reverse complement strand
CGGCGGGCACCGCCGGGAGCTACGCCGGTTTTCTGCTGGTCGACTGGCCGCTCCCATGGCCTCGTGACGTCTCGGAAATTGGCCAACTGTCCGATATCGCCGGCATGTGCCGGGAGTCCTCCGTGCGCCTACAGGTAGTCCTACCCCAGCCGGAGCGCCCGCTTCGCGTAGCCCTCTACCGTTGGGAGCCGTCCAAAGGCGCCTACAGCGGCTTGGAAGCCCCAGCGGGGGGTAACAGTCCGGCCGTGGCCAAGATGTTCCTCGAAGGCGCTGTTCCTCCCGGGACGGCGCCGATCGAAGTGACCGACGTGCTCGTATGCGGCCACGGCCGCCGTGACCGCTGCTGCGGTTCGCTCGGAACAGCCCTCGAGGTTGAGATCAAAGCGACCGGCCGTCTCGGCGGCCGTTACCGGGTCAGGAGGACCAGTCACACCGGCGGCCACCGCTTCGCCCCTACAGCCGTAGTGCTACCTGAAGGAACCTGCTGGGGGTACCTCGACACTGACACCCTGGTCGCCGTCTTGGACAGGTCCGGGTCGCCGTCCGATGTAGCCGGCTGTTACCGCGGTGCCACCGGTCTAGACAGCCCGGAGATCCAAGCGCTGGAGAAAGCCCTCCTAGAAAAGATCGGCTGGGAGCTGCTCAGCTGGCCGCGGCGAGGTACCGTACTTTCAGACGGCAAGGTGCGTTTCGAGGCGGCCCCACCGTCAGGTCCTAGCCGGGTGTGGGAGGCGCAGGTGACACCGGGACGGCTGCTCACGCCGCCACCTTGTGGGGCGCCCCGCACCGGAGCCGAGAAATCAGACTGGGAGCTCGCCGTCACCAACCTGGCCGAGGTCGCCTAAACCCGGTCGGGTCAAGTCGGGGAAGCCCCGCGAGCCGGCGCATGGCTGCGTGTTGCAATCCGGAAAGCTCGTCGAGCCGTCAACCTAGCGCGGGACCAACCTCGTCGCTTCCTTTGGGGAGCTCGAGCTCGTCGAGCAGCGAGTCGCCGGCCTGCACGAAGTAGTCTGCTTTGGTCGTAATGTCAACCCCGACACTTGAAGGCGCCAAGCGCAATAGGGCCGTTAGCACTACTGCCACAACAAGGTTGATCACCAAAGCCGTTAGGGCGATGTAACCACTTTGGCCGATCAAAGGGATCTTCGCGATCGACCCTGCGAAATGTGGGACGGCTGCGGTCTTCACCCCGTAAGCCTCGTAGGAGCCGTACACCATGCCAACCAACCATCCTGCTATCAGCGCCCACCGGTGCAACCAGCGGGTGAAGAGGCCTACCGCCACCGCCGGGAACGTCTGCAAGATCCATATTCCCCCCAGCAGCTGAAGGTTTATGGCGTTTTGAGTGTTGATACCCAAAACGAAAGCCAGAGCCCCGAATTTTACTACTAGCGAGACGAGCTTTGAGACCCGGGCCTCCTCCTCGGCGTTCGCTCGGGGTCTGATGAGGTCACGGTAGATGTTGCGGGTGAACAGGTTGGCAGCAGCGATGGACATTATCGATGCGGGCACGAGGGCTCCGATCGCTACGGCAGCGAAAGCGACTCCGGCGAACCAGCTCGGGAAGAGGTCACGAAACAGCAGAGGCGCCACGAGTCTGCTGTTGGTAGTTTTAATGCCCGCGGCGATGGCCATGTAGCCGAGCAGCGCCACGAAGCCAAGCAGCAGGGAGTACAACGGCAATGCCACCGTGTTGCGTCGGACGGTCTCCCGCTCTTTGGAAGCGAGCACCCCGGTGATTGAGTGGGGGTACATGAAGAGCGCCATCGCCGATCCCAGCGCCAGTGTTGCGAACGCCCAGTACGATTTCGAAGAGGGCAGGAGGGCAAAGCTGGGTGCTGTGTGCTTGGCTTTGGCCTGCGCCGCGAGAGTCCTGGCGTGCGCCTCGACCGCAGAGAATATGTGGGTGAAGCCCCCGAGGCGGATCGGAATGTAGATTACCGCCACGAGAACCGTCACATAGACGAGCAAGTCTTTTACGAAGGCGGTCAACGCCGCGGAGCGCAGCCCTGCGGTGTAGGTGTAGCCGGCCAGAACGACGAAGGCGATTATAAGGGGAAGGTCTTTGACAATGCCCGAGGAGTTGCTTCCCACTCCCATGACCTGGAGCACGGACTGTATGCCGACCAGCTGCAGCGCAATGTAGGGGAGGAGGGAGAGGATCCCTGTGAAAGCCACGACCAAACCAAGCCCACGCGAACCGTAGCGGGCGGTGACGAAGTCGGCGGGTGTCACGATACCATGACGGTGCGCTACTGACCACAATCGCGGCATGAGCACGAAGACGATCGGCCAGACCAAGATGGTGTAGGCGACCGCGAACCAGCCCGACACGGCCCCCAGTGCGTACATGGCTCCTGGCACCGCTACGAAGGTGTAAGCGGTGTAGAGGTCACCCCCGAGGAGGAACCAGGTTACGAAACCCCCGAAGGATCTCCCCCCCAGACCCCACTGGTCAAGCGTGTTGAGCTTAGCGCCCCTCCAACGTGACGCTGCAAAGCCGATCCCCGCGACGATAACGAACAGAATGGTTGTTACCGCAAGGGCGGTACCGTCGAGTTTCATTGCCCAGCTCCGCTCGGTCTCACACCCAAGCCTCGGACCGCCTGCTTTCGCCTGGGAGCTACCACCATCAGTTGGTACGCTCCAAGTTGGCACAGGGCGTTAAGTATCAGCCAGAGGAACGAGTACCAGTAAAAGAATGGGATACCCCCGAGGGTGGGAGTGAGATGCGAATAGCTGGGGACCCATAACAATGCTACGAACGCTGCCAGCAACAAGACGGCGCTGACGACGTAACCAGTGGCGGACGGCTTTTGACCGCTCTGTTGCTCTACCGTCACGAGACTCCTCCCCAGTTTGAGGTTGTGATAACGCTCGAAGCCCCCCGGCGGCCGCGAGCGTTATCGACGCTGCGGTTTCCGAGTGGGGAGATCATACAAACTAAGTCTTGCGACGTCAAGGATTTGGCGCTGCAATAAGCAGCTGCCGAGCCGTTCCGGTGGTTTGACACGCCGGGATCGCCACCCCGGCGGGGTATGCTAGCCGCCGGCGTTAGCCAGCTTTAAGTAGCGCTCCTTCGGGCAGTGCAGGTTGGTCCCCAAGTCACAACGGGGGCAAATCCAGCCTCCTTCCCCTCGCTGCCTCCACATAGGAGCCCCACAACTCTGGCAAGTGCGCTGCCACACCGCACATTCGAAGCCGCCCAGACGCGTCGAGCTGAGAGGACAGCCGTGCCCATAGCACTTCGGCCACGCCCCGTCTACGATGATGCAGCCGACAGGGCAGCGCGCCACGCAGCGGGCGCAGTCGTCGCAGGTATACGGATCGATTGCGAAAGTGCCGAGGAAGGTGTCGGTCTTGGTCAGAGCCCCGGTCGGACAGGCGTAGTCGCACGCGCCGCATCCGATGCAGTCGCCTTCGACCACACGGTAGGTCACTTCTGCTACCGGCTGGGGCTGCGGGCCGGCGCTCCGAAGGGCGTGTCGAACGGGCTCGGGATGCCAGCCGGGTGGAACCCGGCGAGACCCCCAAGGCAGTTAGCACACGCGAACTCCGGGACGTCCACGCCGGTTGCGGTCGCACGGTGCTTGTACTCGAAGCCGTCCCACTCCCAGTAGCCGTAGGGGAGGTCAAGGACCGCTTCTAGGTTCTCTCCGCAGTGCGGGCACGCCGGTGGCGTCACCCTGGTGGCATCGCTGTCAATGTCGGGCATGGACCTGTACCACCTCCTCCCTCAGAGATTCCGTCCCAGGGACGGTGCTTGCGCCGAGGGCTTCGCCGGCACCGTCGAAGAAGACTTGGACGCTCTCGGCGACCCTGAAGAAGCGGTCAACGCCGAGCGGATCGGATCCGCGGAGCCTTATCCTCTCGCCGAGGAGCACCAAGGAGCTCAACGTCTGGCGGCCCGTTGCGCGGCCGTTGACGACGATGTCGTCCACCATCTCCGCCCACGCCGTCACAGGGCCTTCCACGACACAGTCGACGCTGTCGTCGGGGAAGCTTTCGCGGACGTCCTCGCAGCGCGATCCCCGGAACCTCAAGGCCAGGACGAGGGGTTCAGCGGACTGCCTGCTGATGACCACCCCCAGGTCCAGATCGAACCAGCCGAGAGGGTCGAAACGCTCCGGGTGGGCGTTCATCACTGCCGCCAGTGCGTCGAAGAACTCCTTGGAGTCGACCGGAACGGCGGTTTTCGCTGCCATAGCCGGTCAGCTCCTGACCTGGCGGTCAAGCCGGGCGGCGGTCACGAGACACCCAGCGCAGCAGCCGCGGGAGCGCTACGGTCGATTCCGAGCATCTCCACCGGGAACAGAGTCCGCTCAAGGCGAGCAAGCCCGGCGCGTTCGCAGCGGGCAAGGTAAGAGGTGATCTGCTTGGCGTTGAGCTGGGCCAGAAGCGGGAACCCTTTGGACTCTACGTCGTCCACGCCTCCGGCGAGCAGTACCGCAAGGGCGGTGTTCATCGAAGGATTCGTCAGCTCCATTAGCATCTTCTCGCCGACGTCGAGGGCTTCGTGGATCTCCTCCGCGACGTCTGGGTCGTGTTCCACCGCATAGCGGATGTGCAGCGTCCCGTAGCTCACGTGCCTCGCCTCGTCCTGCATGGTAAGCCGGAACATGCGTTTCTCGAGCGGGGATGGCGAGATCAACTCGCCTTGGCGGAACAGGTCGAGCACGAATCCCTCTGCTAGAAGGTGCATTAGAGCGGAGGCCTGGGTGTAGGTCTTGGCTTGAAGTATCACCCTCAGCTGCTCCTCGGTGTTACGCTTCGCCTTGAGCAGTCCACCCCCGTTGGCGAGAGCGCGCTTGCGGAACACTTCAGTGTGGCGTGCCTCGTCCATGACCTGTGTGGCTAGGAACATTTTGGCCTCCACGAAGTCGTGGTTCATCCGCCACATCCACTTCGCCGGGAGGTCAGCCGCTATCATCTCCACTTCCGCCAGCAAGGTGCACACCTGGCAGACGGCGTGCTCCAAGTCCGAGGGCAGCTCCGCTACTTCACCCCAGGGTATATCCCTTGTAGCCGACCACTGCCGGGCGACCGCCTCCTCGTAGAGCTCGGTGACGTTGTCGGACCACACGTCGGACTTGGAGTTGAGGATGTAGCCCATGTCGGGAACGCCGTCTTCTACTTCGGCTCCTCTCGGCGCCATGGTCCGAAGCGGGGCGCGCTCAGGGACGTCTCCGTAGGATCCCACTGAGATGTCAGCTAAGGTCAGGCCCCGCGGTCCCGGTTTGGCACGGACGCCCCACTCCGCTTTTGCTCCCATAAGCCAGGACCAGTCGAGCGGCTCCTGGGTTACGGAGTCCCGCTCGGGAAGTCTCCGGGTGAGCTCCGAGCCACTGGCGGTCATAGCCATCATCTCCTGGTCACGAGAGTGCCGTTCCCGGTTGGGACGGTACCCTCGGCCTGGCAGCCCAACCACTCGGGGAGGAGAAAGCCCAGGCCGCCAGGTCCGAGGTTCAACAACACAATACAGTGTCCATAGCCTGACGTCAAGTCAAATAGTCTACGTATGTCATAGTGTCCAACTTTGGATGTCTGTGGCCGCCTCG
>JAJZAM010000157.1 GCA_021799445.1 Actinomycetes bacterium | reverse complement strand
GGGCGCTAGGCGTCGGCGACGACATCTGCTGGAGGACTTATCTGGCGACAGCGTCGATCACCGTGATCGGCACCGGGCGTGGCGGCCCGTCCCTTCGAGGTTTCAACCTGCCGGGAGGTTAACCGACGGTCGCTGCGCTAGCTATGGTGGGATGGTCGCTGTTACAACCTCGGGAGGTCAAGACAAGATGCACGTGGTAGTGGACTTCGATCGCTGCGAGAGCAACGCTTTGTGCATGGCAGCAGCCCCGGAGGTCTTCGAGGTGAGAGACGACGACTTTCTCTACATCCTCGACGAGAACCCGCCCGAAGAGCTCCGGGCCAAGGTGGAGCTCGCAGCGCAACGCTGCCCCAAACAGGCGATCACTATCGAAGGCTAACCCGACCCGGACCCGCCGAGAGCTTGCAGGTAGAATGCCAGCTCCGCCTCGTAGACGGCGACGATCGTCTCGGCCTTGCGGAAGCCGTGACCTTCCCCTTCGAAGCGGTGGTACTCCACTCGCACGCCGGCGGCGTCCAAAGCGTCGAAGATCGCCTGGGACTGCGACGGCGGGACGACCATGTCGTCGAGACCCTGGAAGATGATCAGAGGGCTCCTGATCGAAGCCGCCTTGTGAAGCGGTGATCGCCGCACGTACTCGTCTCGTTCCTGCGGCCACGGGCCTATCAGGCTGTCGAGGTAGCGGGCTTCGAACTTGTGGGTGTCGCGGGCCAACAGTTCCAGGTCGGCGACCCCGTAAAGGCTCGTCCCTGCTGCGAAAGCGTCGCTGGCGGCCAGGGCGCCTAGGGTCGTCAAACCACCAGCGCTTCCCCCCCGGATGAAAGCTTTCCCTGCGTCGACGAGCCCGAGGCGGCGAAGCTCGGCCACTGCTGCGATCACGTCGTCGACGTCGGCTACACCCCACTGGCCTTTTAGCTTGTTTCTGTAGGCCCGCCCGTAGCCGCTGCTGCCCCTGTAGTCGACGTCGGCGACCGCGAAACCTCTCGTCGTCCAATACTGCACCGCCAGGTTCAAAAGCCGCTGCGCCTGCGAAGTCGGACCGCCGTGTATGACCACCAAGAGCGGCGGGAGCTGCCCGGGCGGCCCTTCGTAGCGTCCTGACGCCGGCGGGTAGAACAAGGCGTGGGCGACGTCAGGGCCGTCCGGGCCGGGGGTGGGAAAATCGACCAGCGCCGGCGTCGACGCGAACCCCTCGGGGAGGTTGGTCTGTCGGGAGCTTGCGAGGACGAGCTGCGAGCCGTCCCTGTCGACGCGAACGACGCACGCGGGCAGCGTCGGCGAGCCGGCGACGCACACCACCGCGTCCCCGCAAGCCTGAAGCGAGCCGAACGAACTGTAGGGCAAGCCCGGTATTTCGACGAGGCCCCCGCCGGGCTCTTCCTCCCAGCCGATCACCCTGCCGTTCGACGTCGTCCAGGTTGCCACCAACCTCCCCGAGGAGTCGAAGGTGTAGTGGGAGTTGCCGAAAACCCAGTCGGGTTCACCCACCTCTGCCTCCAAAGCGCTGAGCGGTCGTGACGTCTCGTCGTAGACGTTCCACCAGCCGCTGCGATCCGACAGGTAGCACAACACGCCGCCGGGTGACCATCTCGGCTGGGTGACCGACACGCCCGGGCCGCCAGCGACGAGCTTCGCCGTGCCGAGCGTCACCGCTCCTTTAGACGCGCCCAGGTCCGCCACCCACAGGCAGGTCGAGTCCCAAGGCATGTCGGGATGGTCCCACGTGATCCAAGCGAGGCGGCGCCCGTCGGGGGCCACCCTAGGAGCGGCGAAGAAGTCGTGGCCGCCGGCGAGCGGGACCGGCTCGGAACCCTCCGACAGCCACCCGCCGCCCGTCCAAAGTGGTACCGCCACCAAATCGTTGATCACCCCTGAAGCGCCGTGGCTCTCACGGACGCAGATGACAGCCGAACCGTCGGCGGTGACGACCGGGTCGGCGTAACGAACCGAGCGGCCCTCCGCGGCAGGGGTCAAAGGACGGCTCCGCCGGGACGGTCCGTGCGTCGCCCACAGGCGTTGGTCGTCGAAGTTGGAGTACACGATGAGGGGATCCCAGCCCGAAGGGTCCCACACCACGTGGCATCTCCCGCCGTACTCGTGCACGAGGGTCCTAACCGACATCCCCTCGGGGGTTTCGTCGCGGGGAGCTTCGGAAGCGTCGGCCGGGCAGGAGACCAGCACGGCACGGCCGGCTTCCGACGGGCGTGACTCCACCCACCACACACGCCCGCCCGCCGACGACACCGACGACAATCCGACGGCGCCGGCGACGAGCATCCCGGCGTCGATCGGCGACTCCCACGTTCCGTATGCCGCTGCTGTCTTCATGGCGTGGAACTCTACGGCGATCTAACATTGGTCGCATGACCGAAGTGGCGCACGGAGGTCGAACCTCCAGTAATGGCAACGTCCATGTCAACGAAGCGGCTGTTGGACAACCTCCGGCCCGAGGGATGACTGTTAGCTCGAAGACGCCGGGCGCTGTCCCTGAGCGCGTCGGTGGGCTCGCCTTCTCGAACCCGTCCAAGAGCATGCGCTACGACACCTCCCGTTTTAGGGGCGCCACGGGCCGTAACTGGTATGACATCGACCCGACTCTGCAGTTTTTGATGGAGATGCACCTCGGCCAGTCCGGGCTGGCGTGGGCCGTTCCGCACCTCAGGCGCGTCGGGGCTCTCATGGGCGGGCCGGTGTCCATCTACGCTGAGCGGACCGACCGCTCGCCGGCGCGCCTCGAACGCTACGACCGCTGGGGGCACGAGACGGCCGAAGTGATACTGCCGGAGAGCTTCGTCGCGTCCCAGGAGGCGGTCCTCGCGGACAACTTGAGCTCGCCTAGTTTCGCCGCTGAGGCCCGCCAGGCTGGGGTCGACCCGGCGCCGCTCGGCGCTGCGTGGAGTTACCTGCTCGACCAGGCGGACATAGGCATGACGTGCGCTTTGGGAACCGGCGGTGACATGGTCATAAAGATGGCGGAGTCGTTCGCCCCACCCGACGTGCTCGACCGGGTCCGTGAGCTCTTCGCCGGCGGGGATAACTCGGGCGCTGCCGGCCAGATGTTCACCGAACGGGCCGGAGGGTCGGACCTCGGGGCTTTGGAGACCACCGCCACCCACGTTTCGGGCGACACGTGGCGTCTCGACGGTATCAAGTGGTTCGTGTCGAACGTGCACGCCCCGGCTTTCGTAGCCTTAGCCAAGATCGAAGGCGGCGTCGACGGGGTGAGAGGCGTCATGCCTTTCCTGGTCCTCTCCGAGCGGCGCGACGGCAGCCGCAACGGTATACGCATCCGCAGGCTCAAAGACAAGCTCGGCACCAAGTCGGTGCCGTCGGGCGAGGTCGAGCTCGACGGGGCGGAAGCTTTCCTGCTCGCCCCCGCCCCGGGGGACACCCAGGTAGGGCCGGCCGGCTCCGCCGTGCAGGGCCGCCCTGGCGCTGCGCGGGGTTCGAGCGGGCTTGCGGCGATGATGCGCCTCACAAACGGCGCCCGGCTTGGGATCGCCATGATGGGCGTCGGGTGCGCGAGGCGGGCGCTGGTCGAGTCGATCTGCTACACCCAAGCCCGGGAGGCTTTCGGAGCTCGCCTCATCGACCAGCCTCTCGTCAAGCGCAAGCTGGCGGAGATGATCGTCGAGGTCGAAGCGGCCCAAGCGGTCGTCTTCGACGGTTACCTAGGTCAAAGGCTGAGGCTTTCAGCTCCTCTGGCGAAGCTGCGGGCGGCGAGACTCGGTGTTACAGCGGCCAGCGACGCCGTCGAGCTGCACGGCGGCAACGGCTACATCGAGACTTGGCCGGTCGCTCGTATCCTGCGGGACGCGCAGGTCAACACGGTCTGGGAAGGCGCCGACAACATCTTGTGCCTGGACGTGCGCAGAGCCATGGAACGCGACCAGGCCCACGAGGCGCTCTTCGAGCGGGTCGCCGCTTCGGTGGACGCCGCCCCTGACGTCAGCGCTGACCAGCGTGCCGCTAAAGAGCTGACAGCCGCCGGTTTGGACCGTGCGCGCCGGGCGTTGGCGGCTTGGAGGTCACTGGAAGCTGACGCCGCTGAGGCGAGGCTTTTCCCGCTCAGCCAGCTCTTCTCGTCGCTGTACACGTCCGCGGCTTTGTTGGACCAGGTCGCAGCGGAGCAGCGAGGCGTCGGCCGGGACGCGGCGTCGGGTCGCAAAGCGCTCATAGCTGCGATCCACGCCCGGCGCCACCTCGCCGTCTCAGACCCCCTGGACGAGATCCAAGGCGACAACGCCGACCTCGACCGCTTCAAGGCGCTCCTAGACGGCGCTTTCGTCGACGTCTAAAAGACGGGCGACGATCATGCTGACCGACGAGCTGGACGCAAGGGTTCGCCTTGAGGCCCACCGGAAGGTCGCGGGCGCTCTCAGTGGTGTCGCAGCCACCTTTCGGCTTCGGTGACCAGCCGGCGGGCGCCGCCGTCGCGGCTGTCGCGCCAGATCTGTGCGAGCATCCAGATCGACGCAACAACCACCCCGAGGACTACCAGGGCGAGCAGGGCAGCCGGCAACCCCGACGATCCAAGCCCACCGACGGGATGGGAAGGCTGCTGCACCGATAAGAAAGCCACTCGACGATCCTCGCCGGCGAGGATACACCCCGCCGGGCAAAGGGGTCGTCAGTGCCGGCCGGAGAGCCGTGCCGTGCGGTGCGCGGAGCCGAGCGCGGCTATCTGGGGGAGCAGCTTCGGCCTCAACCATTCGCCGCCGGCTTTGGAGATGTGCTCGTCGTCTGTGCTTCGCACCCGCACCCCGTCTATGAAAGAGGTGTAGCGACCTGCCGGGTCGAGGAGCGCGTTGAGGTTGATGACGGCCGCTTTGGACGGGTTCGCTGCGACGACAGAGGCCACGTCGGCGTTATAAGCAACGGTGCGCGACGGCAGGTTCATGTCCCAGGGCTGGCCGTCGGGTTGCACAGTCGTCTGTTTCACGTAGGGGAGCGTCAGGAACGCCACTTTCGCCCCGCGCTCGGAGCAGATATCCACGATGTCGGACAGTTCGCTTCGCAGGTGAGCGTCGAAGGCTCGGTGCCCGACCGTGGTCCACTTGCCGCCCCAATACCGGTCCACGGTTTCCCACCGGCCGAGTAGCACCACGACGACGTCCGGGTTGGTGTCGTCGACGAGACGCTTCCAGGTGGAACGCCAGTGCGGGCAGCCTTGCGGGGCCTTGGAGACGGTGCCCATCACGTCGATGGTCGTGTCGGGGTCAAGGTCGCATCCGAGCGCCGACTCGTTTGACAGGCTGACCCCCCACGCTTGGGAGTCAACCCCGAGGCCCTCACCCAAAGTCACGGCCAGCGAGTCGCCTATCAGCAGCGCCCGGACCGGGTCGGCTGGCGTAGCGCCGCCGGGAGCCACGTAGCTGGGCGGTGGAGGCGGTGCGATAGCGTCCATGGCGTGCGCGCTCGGCGTGCGGGGTGCCGTAGCGACGAGCACTGCGGTGACGATCAGGCCTACAGCGCAGGCCGGGGCGAGGACTTTCCAAAGCGCAGATGGAAGCCCACGGGGCCGGCTCCAAGGGAGCACCCCCCGGCGGATCGGGGCCTCAAGCAGGT
>JAJZAM010000156.1 GCA_021799445.1 Actinomycetes bacterium | reverse complement strand
GCATCGCAAGTCCGAGACCGGTGTCTTCCCCGAACGCCGCCTGATCGGTTTCAGCAAGCCTCCCGAGCATGTCGTAGCGGCACGTAGCGTACTGCCAACCGTGACTGGGCGGCACTCGAAGCCTCCTGGTAGGCGCACCGAGAAGCCGAAGCTCGCTTCGAGGCTCGAAACCCGCTCGTATGTACACGCCCTGCTCCAACAGGCCCAGGGCACCCGTTCGAAGCTCCTCGTAGCCACGCGATCTTGCCAACTCGACGCAGCGTCCTACAATCTCTTCGCAAAGTAGCGAAGTCGACGACATCGACGTCATCACAGCAGCCCGTGAGGCCTCATTCGCCGGCGTGATCCGGGCACATTGCCCACCGATCCGAACCGTGTCTACGCCCGTAGCGCTCGACGCTCGACGTTTGAGGGTCTGGCGGATCACCACGAACAAGCTACATCCAAGAGCCAATCGGCGCGCGATCACGCTGGCATGAACGCCTCGCTCAACTTTCGTGTTTTCCAGCCGATATCTTAGAAGTGCTTGACCTGAAAGCCATCCTCGTGCACATGACCGAAGTGGGTGGATCCGACCTTCATATCAAAGGCAAATCGGCGCCTAGGGTGAGGGTCAACGGAGACCTGCGTCCGACTCCGTTCCCCCAAGTCGAACGCAACGAGGTCGAAGAATGCCTGAGGGTCATCATGCCCGTCGACAGGATCGACGAGTTCCACCGAACAGGGGAAGCCGACTTCTCGTTGTCTATAGATGGGCTCGGCCGTTTCAGGGCGAACGCTTTCCGCCAGCGTGGAAGCGCTGCGATGGTACTCAGGCGCGTCCTCCCCGCCGCTATGTCCGTGCTCGACCTGGGTCTTCCGCCGATCGTATCTCGACTGGCCGAGGAGAACAGAGGGATGGTGCTCGTGACCGGGCCGACCGGTTCAGGTAAGACGACGACCCTCGCTGCAATGATCGACCACATCAACCAAACTCGTTCGGGTAACATCATAACCATCGAAGATCCCATCGAGATCCTGCACCCGGACAAACGCTGCGTGGTGTGCCAGCGTGAGATCGGTACGGACACCAAGAATTATGAGCAGGCCATGCGAAGGGTCCTGCGCCAAGATCCCGACGTCATCCTCATCGGCGAGATGCGCGACGTCGAGACTGTTTCCGCTGCGATGATGGCGGCTGAGACCGGCCACCTCGTGCTCTCCACGCTGCACACCTCCAACGCGACGGAGACGATCAACCGGATCGTCGACTTCTTTCCTCCATTTCAGCAGCAGCAGGTGCGTTTGACCCTCGCCGGGGTACTCAAAGGAGTTATCAGCCAGCGTCTCGTCCCGCACTCGTCGGGAGAGGGAAGAGTTCCGGCCATCGAAGTCATGGTCGTAACTGGACGGATCGCCGACCGGATCACCGACCCCGCGTCGAACGGCAAGGAAACCCTCGAAGAGCTGATCGCCGACGGCGAGTACCACGGCATGCAGACGTTCGATCAGAGCTTGTTCTCGTTGTTCAAAAGCGGTGAGATCACTCTGCGCTCTGCTCTGGCTGCCGCCACGAACCCCCACGACTTCCGGGTAGCTCTGCAGTCGGCTGGACTTCTCACCGGGCCTTAGGTCCGAATAAGGCCGTCCGGCGCTGTTCTGGCTCCGACGGCGGACAACCCCGGTATCCTTAAGCGCCGTGCTCCCAGAACGTTTCCGCCCACTCGTCGGCCAGACCGCAGACCTTGGACGGCTGTTCTCCGACAGGGGAATGAAACTTTACCTGGTAGGAGGTGTAGTTCGCGACGCGATCCTCGGACGTCTCTCAGAGCTCTCCGACTTGGACTTCACGACAGATGCGACACCGGACGACACCGAAAAGCTCATGTCGGGGTGGGCGGACGCAGTGTGGACACAAGGCAAGCGCTTCGGGACTATAGGAGCAAAGAAGGGGGGCAGATCTTTCGAGATCACCACCCACAGAGCTGACTCCTACAACCCTGACAGCCGGCATCCAAGGGTTGTCTTCGCCGACGCTGTCGAAGCTGACCTATCCCGCCGTGACTTCACCGTCAATGCCATGGCCTTATCCATCCCCGACCTGCGCCTGATTGACCCTTTCGGCGGCACCACCGACCTCGCCAACGGGGTTCTGAGAACTCCTCTAGCGCCCGAGGTTTCTTTCAACGACGACCCCCTTCGGATGCTCAGGGCTGCCAGGTTCGTGTCCGGGTACGGTCTGTCCCCTGACGATTCTCTAGTCGAGGCGGTTAAAGCGACGAGGTCGCGTCTGAGCATCGTTTCGGAGGAACGCATCCGAGACGAACTGGACAAGTTGATGGTCGTCGACAAGCCGGGCTCCGGCCTGTGGTTCCTGGTGCAAACCGGGCTAGCCGAGGAGTTCCTTCCTGAACTACCCGCGCTTTCGCTCGAAACTGACCCCATTCACCGTCACAAGGACGTTCTTGCGCACACGATCGCCGTTGTCGAAAAGACCTCCCCGGATCGGCTTTTGAGGCTGGCGGCTCTGTTCCACGACGTCGGCAAGCCGAAAACCCGCTCGTTCGGGCCTGGCGGGTCAGTCTCGTTCCACCACCACGAGATGGTGGGCGCAAGGATGACCCGGGATCGGATGAGAGCGCTTCACTACTCCAACGAGGACATCCACGACGTGAGCCGGCTTGTCGAGTTGCACCTGCGCTTCCACACCTACCAGATGGGGTGGACCGACACCGCGGTGCGCCGCTACGTGCGTGACGCCGGGCCGCTTCTAAGTCGCCTCAACGAGCTGACCCGTAGTGACTGCACCACCCGCAACGCGGCCAAAGCCAGGGCCTTGGACCGGAGAATGGACGAGCTCGAACGTCGAATCTCCGAGCTTGAAGCCAAGGAGCGCCTAGATTCGATTCGCCCGGATCTCGACGGAGTTGAGGTCATGCGAAGGTTGGGTATACCCCCCGGGAGGGATGTGGGCGCTGCCCTCGATTTTCTCCTTGAGCTCCGGCTGGAAGAAGGGCCTCTAGGACCCGAAGAGGCAGGCCGCCGGCTGGACGCTTGGTGGCAGGAACGCCAATCGGCGATCCACTAGTTACCTTCCTTCCTCGCCCGGATGATCAGCGTGCGCGGGACGAGCTCCATAGCGTCGTTCCACTCCCAGCTACGCTGCGTCGACGGCACCGGTGCCGGTTCCAGGATCAGATCCACACGGTAGCTCGACCTCGTTAGCGCGCCGTACAGGCCAGCGAAGTCGTGGCGGTATGTGACGAGCTCGACGCCGTCCCTGACGACCCGTTCGGGCTCCCGATCGAAGTACGAGCGCCCGATAGTAGGGTCCGGGCGCCCCTCGTCGATGATCGACCACGCGGGATGGGGAAGGCTGAACACCAGAGGCGACCCAACCTTGAGTACCCTGTGCACCTGCCGGAGAACCCTGTTGAGATCCTCGACGAACTGGAACGCGTTCGCCGAGAAGACTAGGTCCACCGAGTCGGCGCGCAGGAAAGCTAGCTCCGCCATGTCGGCGTGACGAAGCTCGACTCTGACCTCCTCCTTGGCGCACAACTGCTGGGCGTAGGAAAGCTGCGCCGACGAAGAGTCGACTCCGATTACCGTTGCCCCCGCCTTGGCAAAGGCTATCGAGCTCTGCGCGCCGCCGCAGCCGAGCTCGACGACCCTCTTGCCTTTCAGATCGCCGAGTAGGCGCAGCTGCCTTTCGGTGGGAATGTCAGGCCCGTAGTAGGCCGTGTCCAGGGGAATGGCCGATCGACGTTGGTATTCCGCTGAGAACCGGTCCCACGCCGCAGACGGAGCCTCGGTCACTCAGAGCCGGAGGCGAACGCCTCGACCATCCGGCGCGCTTCGTCGTCGTGGTACTGGACCGGAGGAGACTTCATGAAGTACGCTGAGGGTCCCAGAAGGGGGCCGCCTACACCCCGGTCCTTGGCGATCTTGGCACAACGGACGGCGTCGATGATCACTCCGGCCGAGTTGGGTGAGTCCCAAACCTCCAGCTTCATCTCGACGTTGAGCGGAACGTCACCGAAGTTGCGGCCTTCGAGACGTATATAAGCCCATTTGCGATCCTCGAGCCAGGGCACGTGATCCGAAGGGCCGATGTGAACGTCGTCAGCAGCGATTCCGTTGTCTATTTGGCTGGTGACGGATTGAGTCTTCGATATCTTCTTGGACTCCAAGCGTTCCCTCTCGAGCATGTTCTTGAAGTCCATGTTGCCACCCACATTCAGCTGGTAGGTGCGGTCGAGCACTAAACCTCTGTCCTCAAAGAGCCTGGCGAGGATCCGGTGAACGATGGTCGCTCCAACCTGGCTCTTGATGTCGTCGCCGACTATGGGCACCCCAGCGTCGGTGAACTTCTGCGCCCATTGCGGGTCACTGGCGATAAACACCGGGATGGCGTTGACGAACGCAACCTTGGCGTCCAGGCAAGCCTGGGCGTAAAACTTCTGAGCTGCCTCGCTGCCGACGGGCAGGTAAGAGACCAGCACGTCAGCTCCCGCTTCCCTGAGCACTGCTGCTACGTCTACGGCTTCGGCCGGGGATTCCTCTATGGTCTGGCGGTAGTACTTGCCAAGCCCGTCGAGGGTAGGACCGCGCTGCACGGTGACCCCGAGCTCACCTACGGACGCGAAACGGATCGTGTTGTTGTGGCCTGCGAATATGGCCTTGCCTGCGTCGAGCCCCACCTTGTCCGCGTCGACGTCGAACGCTGCGACCACTTCGACGTCTGATACGTGATAGCCGCCGAGGGTCACGTGCATCAGGCCCGGCACACTGTCGTTAGGATCAGCGTTTCGGTAGTACTCAAGACCCTGTACCAGGGAGCTCGCACAGTTGCCAACGCCGGCGATAGCCAGCCGAATCTTGTTGCTCATAGCTCGTGTTCTTTCTGCTTGGTTGGTGGTTTACTGCTCGTTGTTGTGACTTGGATGTACAGGTGGCCGACCTGATGGTTCGCTCAGGAAGGCTATGGAAGGAGCCTCCAGCGCGCCGTGAGGACTGCGGGCTGGGCGGTCACCGGGGAGAGGGGATCTGGTAGTGGGATCTGAAGCTGCCGCTACGGACTCAGCACGCTCCGACAGGAGCATACGGTCGACCCAATCGAGATCGCGCTGCGTGGAATCACGATGGTGCTCAAGAAGGCTCAGCGCGTAGCGGTCCCGAACGGACTCGAGCCGGGACCGCAGCCGAGCCACCTGCTCCGCTAGCTGGGCTCGGCGCCTCTCGAGCAGGCCTATGCGGGCGTCCGCCGGCAAGTACCTGGCAAGGGCCAGTTTCAGACTAAACAGCCTCTCGTCTTCGCTAGCCCCACTTCCAGCTGCGAGCAGCTCAGCGAAGAGCTCTTCACCCCTAGGTGTTATGCCGTAGACCTTCCTGCGCCGACTCCCGTCGCCGGTTTGAGATTTACGCGCCCTGAAAGCTGCAATCTCACCTCCAAGCGAGCCCGTATGCGGAACCGCTATTGCAGGATTGGAGCGGGATTCAACAGACTTGACCGCGCCCGCCGCCTCCAAGCGGGCGAGGGCCGGGTAAAGCGACCCGAACGAAGTACCGCTCACGAGGCCCAGTTGCTC